>CAIJIZ010000628.1 GCA_903820735.1 uncultured Pirellula sp. | reverse complement strand
GAATCGCTGCCCCGCATGATTCGGGGATGGTGCGTTCAGGGCAGAATGGATAGGGTTTGGGTTGTTTCCCACGTATTGGTTTTGGAGGGGCGATTGAAGTCCGTCCGAAAAGCCGGGCTCTGCCAGCGTACGATCGGGCAGAGGGGGAAGGGACGATGTGGGCGAAGGATTGACTCCAAATGCGTTCGTGCCCGCGGGGCCTGGGTTGCGAGGCAGATCGGATTGGCTCCATGTTTGGGGAATTTGAGCCCCTGCGCAAAGCAATCCGACCGAAAGAATCAGTGAGAAGCTAGATCGAACTGTTTTGGAAGGGTGATGGAGCATAGATGATTGGCCCAGAGGAAAATGCTTGAGAGCGCACAGGTTCAGTTTTGAAGGAATTTTGAGGGTGAAGTCGTACCGCGAGACTTCTTCGTTGAGTCCAATGGGTTCTAATCCTTGGCAATAAGATGGAATACCTGGAAATCGAGCGGGTCTACAAGCCCAATTCTGTTGTATTGTTGGTCTGTTGGCGATTGCTCCCGCCCTATAGAATTCCCCACAAGGTCGCAACGGCTGTATTCCCACCCCGGAAATGATTGCTTTGGCTATGCATCCGCTTGAAAAAATACTCCGTTCAGAAAACAACACCCTGCTGGCATTGAGTGTCCGAGGGGCATTATGGGTCGCCTCCGTCCCTTACCAGTTTGCGGTGTACCTGCGAAACGCGGCGTTTTCAGCGGGTTGGATAAAAGCCTATAGGCCAAGCGTACCGGTCATCTCGATTGGGAACTTAACCGCCGGTGGCACCGGAAAAACACCTGCTTGCGTCTACGTTGCAAGGTGGTTTCGCGATCGCGATCTTCGTCTTGCAATCCTCTCACGCGGGTACAAAGCTCTCGAAGACGGTGCGAACGACGAAGCCCGAGAGCTCGAAAGCCTTCTTCCCGACGTGCCGCATTTGCAATCCCCGAATCGCTCTGAAGTTGCTCAAATCGCTGTTGAAGAGTTGGAAATGCAAGTCTTGTTGCTCGACGATGGATTCCAGCACCGCCGCTTGCAAAGGGATCTGGATATCGTGTTGCTCGACGCCACAAATCCGTTCGGTTGGGGGTACACCCTTCCACGTGGACTCCTGAGGGAACCACTCGCCGCACTGCGTCGCGCTGATCTTGTCATGGTTACCCGCTGTGACTTGATCCCTCCGCAAGAGCTAACTGCGATCCGCACCAAGGTTCAGCGGATCCATCCCAAAGCCGCATGGGTTGAGAGTGTGCATCGACCCATCGGTTGGAAGAATTCCGCCGGTGAACGAATGGACTTGGGTGCTTTTAATGGGAAACAAGTCGTAGCATTGTGCGCTATCGGCAATCCCACGGCCTTTCACCAAACGCTCGAAAAGATGGGTTTGCAAATCGCCGATCGAATTACCTACCCGGATCATCATCCTTATAACGCCGAGGACATCGAGCAGATTGTCGCGAAAGCTCAGCAACAAGGATCGTCGGTAGCGATCGTCTGCACCGGCAAGGACTTGGCGAAACTCGCCTCAAGTGCTCTTGGAGGTATTCCCCTCTGGGCGCTGGAAGTTGAGTTGCAGATCGTCTCCGGAGAAGCTGTTCTTGGGGAATACTTGGATCGCATCCATCAAGCTGCGTCTGAAATTGGTAACTCGGAGACCAGTGCCAATGAGAAAGATGATAAAGTGGATAAGTAGAACTCGGTACCCGTACCTGTACCTGTCCCTGTACCTATGCCGGTACTCGTGCCTATGCTCCTACTCGTACTCGAAACCCGCGTTTCGATTACGGGCACGAGCACCATTTCATTGAGCACGATCACCGATTCCATGGCAGTGTTTTAAAGAAATCGCAACTTCAAAACCAGTACTTTGGGCGTCAATCCAAAACACCGACCGATATTCACACTCCACCGATATTCACACCGACCGATACACCGCCCTGTAATCGGCTTCCGTACAGGGTGCGAATTGCCTGGGATTGGAGTACACTGACAACTGCATCGACATCGCGGCCGATCGTATTCCCCCCCTCATGCCCCCCGTTTTTATCACTCCGGCATATCACTCCGGCATATCACTCCGTCACTTCCCTCCCTCGCCTCTTGTGAAGCTTATTATGCACTCGCATGCAAACACTACCGAAAATGAAAACGAGTCGGTTATTCAAAAGCGCCAACGTTTAGGAGTGGTCCTCTTGGCCCTCTTTTCCGTCGCCTACGGAGGATTCATAGGACTTTGTATGTTCGCCTTTGAATGGTTTTCCAAGACCCAAGTATCCGGGATTCCTTTGACCGTTGCTTATGGTGTGGCATTGATCATCCTCTCCTTAGTGATGGCTCTGCTCTACGGCGCGATGAGCGATGCAATCGAACGAGCTAGCTTGAAATCGAATGCTACATCATCGACCAAATAAACGATCTAGCGACCAAGTAAGCGTCCAGTATGGGGTGTTAGCCCAACCAAATGAAGCACCCGAAAATGCTTCTATAGGCCTTGAAAAAATGAATTGCTCAAGGCATCCGAATTCCGTTCCGATCCCACCCAGAATTTGTGCTTTATGATTTACTCTTCGAGTCCACTCGCAGTCATTGTTTTCCTGGTCATGGTCATCGGTACGGTCGCCTTGAGTTTCTATCTCGGTGCGAAAGCGAAATCGAGTGAAGGGTATTTTGCGGCCGGGGGGCAGATCCCGTGGTTCATCAACGGGATCGCGTTCGCAGGAGACTATCTCTCCGCAGCATCGTTCCTTGGAATCTGCGGAATGATCGCCTTTTATGGTTTTGACGGGTTCTTATACAGCATCGGTTTTCTCGCAGGTTGGTTAGTCGCCCTACTCGTCATTGCCGAGCCACTTAAACGCTTAGGGAAGTACACGTTCGCTGATGCTTTGGCGAGCAAGTTCCAGTCGCAAGGTATTCGATCAGCCGCAGGGGTTAGTACCTTGGTGGTCAGCTTGGTCTATCTTATTCCACAGATGGTTGGAGCGGGTGCACTGGTAAAACCACTTTTGGGACTTCAGTACTGGCAAGGGGTCGTTCTGGTCGGTTCGATCGTGGTGGTCATCGTGGTAACCGCAGGGATGGTTAGCACGACGTATGTTCAGTTCCTTAAAGGGGGATTGCTGGTCCTCTTTTCGTTCTTTCTGACGATCCTGGTTCTGCAACGAGGGCTTGAGGTCACCGAGGATTCCCCTCGTATCGAACCACAAAGAGTTACGATTGATCAGGATGGCAAGAAGATGATCGACGGGGTCGTCCTTGGGTTGGGGCCGGAGCAGCGAAATGTCGAACCGGTGGGGAAAGTCCTGGAGCTTTCCAATGGCAAGCAGCGTACAGGTGCGCTTGGGCCAATCGGTTTTCTAACGGAACTCTCGGGTGCTCGGATCGAACTTTCGCAGACGAATAAGTCGACTCAAGATGGTAAGCCTGTGGTGGAGTACGCACCGCGTGTTGTAGCAGGTATCGATATGATGGCCCCGGGGAATTGGCCAACCTTCAAGGGGATTCGAGACAATCAGTGGTTTCCTAAACTCGACTTTATTTCTCTCATGCTTGCACTCTTCGCCGGGACCGCCTCGTTACCTCACATCCTGATTCGCTATTACACGGTGAAGGATCAAGCTTCGGCTCGAAAAAGCACGATTGTTGGCATTGCCGCTATCGGTTTCTTCTACCTGCTTACCCTTTACATCGGATTCGGTGCGATGGTCAGTGGATCGCTTGATCCGAGCGACACGAACATGGCCGCTCCATTATTGGCAAAGAGCTTTTCTGATTTGCTGTTTGCCGCAGTTTCCGCGATTGCCTTCACGACGGTTCTCGGCACAGTAAGTGGTTTGATCGTCGCTGCCGGAGGTTGCGTAGCGCACGACTTCGTCGGCGGAATGCTAGGGCTGAAATTGAGCGACCAACACTTGATCCGAATCGCCAAAATCTCCTCCGTTGGTATCGGGGCTTTGGCCATCTTAGCCGGATTGGCATTCGAAGGAATGAACGTGAGTTATTTGGTCGGATGGGCATTTGCAATCGCAGCTTCGGCAAACTTGCCGGCTCTGTTGATGCTGTTGTTTTACCCTGGAACGACGAAACAAGGAATCATCGCGGGTGTTTTGATCGGCACCATAACATCGGTTCTATGGATCGCTGTTTGTCCTGAGATGTACAAGACGCTTTACAACGCGGATCCAAAGAATGCTTTGGTTCCATTCAGCCAGCCAGGCATCATCACCATCCCGTTGAGCTTTCTAGCGATTTATCTTGTTTCGAAATTCACTCGGTCTTCACAGCCGATCCAAACGCATTGATCTCTCATACCTGGAATCGTTTCACAATGATTTTTCCAAACAGTAAATATATACACTACCTTTCAGGACTCGTGCGGATAACAGCGAGTGTATGCTTGTTTGTAAGTCTTGCAAACGTCCTAGTCTATGCCCAGTTAAGCGAACCGGTATTGCAAGCGCGCTCCAATTCTCAATGGGCTCAAGTGGCTCGAAAGCAAGGGGATGCTCGCAAGGGAGCGGTTGTGTTTTATCAAGGTAGCCTCGCCTGCGCTCGCTGCCACTTACCAGATTCAGTCGGGAAGTATTCCCTAGGACCAAACTTAGGACATGTGTCTCCGATCGATGACTCGCTGAGACTGACCGATGAGCAGCTTGTCGAATCAGTTCTCAATCCGTCGGCTAACGTGCGTAAAGGATACGAATCGCTCACCTTCAAGCTTGAAGATGGGTCGATCGTCTCTGGCTTACTCGTAAACCGCAACGCTGAGACGATTGAGCTTCGAAATGCGAACGGTGAGTTAGTCGAAGTGGTTCGTGAGGAAATCGAAGAGGAATCTCGCTCGACCCAATCGTTAATGCCAGCCGGACTTGTCCTGCAACTCCCATCCGAGCAGTCGCTGCTTGATCTACTAGCTTATCTCTTCGAGGTTCAAGCAGGCGGCCCACAAGCCGCCAGCTCACTTCAGCCCGACCTTGCTTTGCTCGCTACGAAAGTCCCAGCGTACGAGTCGAACATCGATCACGCTGGATTTGTCCAAGAGTGGAACCAAGAGAGTTTTAATCGTGGCCAAGCGATATACACACGTGTGTGCTCGAATTGTCATGGAACCAAAGAATTGCTCGGGTCCTTGCCGACGGCTTTGAGGTTTGGCGAAGGGAAATTCAAACGAGGTGATGACCCGTATTCGATGTACCAAACCTTGACCCACGGTTATGGATTCATGCCTGCCCAAAGCTGGATGGTTCCATCGCAGAAGTACGACGTGATTCACTACATTCGCGAAACGTTCTTTTCCGGTAATCCAAATGTTTCGAAAAATCAGATTGATCCGACTTATCTGGCGGGTTTGCCGAAGGGGGATTCACGCGGTCCGCAACCTTCCAACATAGAGGTTTGGAGCGCGATGGACTACGGTAATATGCTTACGCATTGCTACGAAGTTCCAGGTGATCGGCACAACATCGCGTATAAGGGGATCGCTGTTCGGCTCAATCCAGGACCAGGCGGGATCGCACGCGGTAGCCAATGGATGCTTTTTGATACCGATACGCTGCGATGGGCTGCGGCTTGGGAATCCACAGGGGAGTCGAATCAACCAAGTTTCATCGATTGGAGAGATATTCAATTCAACGGCGAGCATGGCATCCATCCGCGTATACGTGGTGAGATTGCCTTTGCAAACAGCGTCGGTCCTGGATGGGGATCTCCAAAGAATTCCACGCAAGACGATTCGAATGCCGAGCAAAAGGTAGACATCTTTGACGATTCGCAGCGAGTCGTTGGGCGAGATCAACGCCGTTATGGGCCGCTCCCTAAAGACTGGGGCAGATACCAAGGTCAGTTCGTTAGCGGTTCGCAAACCGTGCTTGCTTATTCCGTTGGTCAAACACAAATTTTAGAGATGCCCAAAGCGATCAGCGCCCAAGACGGGGCGACTTGGTTCGGCCGGGTCCTGAATATCGCTCCTCATACCGAATCAATTCAGGTTCGATTGGCCGATATAGACCCTGCTGTTATTAGCGAATTACCGGGATTAGCGAAGCTCACGGAAGGTGATTCGAAGGAAGATTCGGTAATGGTCGGTCGATTTGGTCAGAAGATGATGATTCTCTCCGGGCAGCACGAAGGAGTGGATTGGAATCTCGATGCAGGTCGGCTTACGTTACGAATCAGCCCAAGTGCCGATGCGAGAAAGCTCGCGATTTGGATCGGTAATTGGCAGGAAGTCTACTCTGTAACACTCGATGCACGAGCTGCTACTGCAAGTTGGGTTGCACCGTTTCTCGCAGAAGATTTGAACTTGTTGGCTAAGACAAAGGGATCCCCGTCTCGATGGCCAGAGATCTTGCAATCTACGACGGCAACCACCGTCTCCAAGGGTGCCTTTGGTGTCGACACGATCCTCTCCCCGGAACCGAATCCGTGGTTGGCTCAAATGAGATTTACCGGATTGGATTTTTACTCCGATGGGTCCATGGCTGTCTGCTCTTGGGACGGAGACGTCTGGCATGTTCGAGAGGATTATGAGAACAATCGCTGGTTGTGGAAGCGGATGGTAAGCGGACTGTATCAACCTCTGGGATTGAAAATTGTTGACGACCAAGTCTACCTCACGTGCCGAGATCAGTTGGCCACACTCCATGATCTCAATGGAGACGATGAAACAGACTTCATCGAGTGTTTCAATAACGACCATCAAGTTACCGAGCATTTTCATGAGTTTGCGATGGGTTTGCAAACGGATCAAGAAGGGAACTTCTACTATGCAAAGTCGGGTAGGCATGCTCTGGCTGCGGTAGTTCCGCAGCATGGGACACTTTTGAAGGTTTCTGCCGATGGGGAGAAGACGGAGATACTCGCGACTGGATTCCGTGCGGCAAATGGTGTTTGCATGAACAAAGACGGTTCGTTCATCGTTACGGACCAAGAAGGGTTTTGGAATCCGAAGAACCGCATCAATTGGGTGAAAGTCGAACCGGGTCAAGGGCCTAAGTTCTACGGAAACATGTTCGGGTATCACGACGTAACCGATACGTCAGACGAGGCTATGGAGCCGCCTCTATGCTGGATTACCAATGCGTTTGATCGTTCTCCTTCCGAATTGCTTTGGGTAGATAGTCCTACTTGGGGTGAGTTGCAGGGAGGATTGCTCAATCTCTCTTATGGTTACGGGAAAGTCTTTTTAGTGCTGCACGAAGAAGTCGACGGCTTACATCAAGGTGGGATGATCGAACTACCTATTCCAGCGTTTCCTACCGGAGTGATGCGAGGAAGGTTTTCCCCTGGTGACCATCACTTGTATCTGTGCGGCATGTTTTCCTGGGCGGGTAACGCAACCGCACCAGGTGGACTTTATCGAATACGAAAGCTACCCCAGGCGAATTACTTGCCCACGGCGATGCATGTCAGCGAAAACGCGATCACCCTTGACTTCGCTTACCCATTGGATCCAACCTCGCTAGGGCCGGAGAGTGTTCAAATACGTCAATGGGGATTGAAGCGGAGCAGGAATTATGGATCTGAACATATCAATGAACGCTCAGTGCCTGTCGATTCCACGTCCATCGAAATCTCACCAAGCACGACGGGTGCGAGTACCCTTCGTATGGAGGTCAATGAGCTCGAACCAACGTGGGGCATGGAAATACGCTACTCATTGAAAAGCCAAACAGGCGAGCCGGTTCAAGGAGTGATCCACAACACGATTCATCGAACCTCAGCGGCAAAGTAATTCTCCTAGTGCGAGGTGCATTTTATGACTATCACGCGTCGACGACTTCTCCAAACTGGCATCGCCCTCGGTTCGCTTAGAGCGATTGCCGAATGCGGTACAGATGCATTTGGGGCTCCATGGCCAGCGATGAAGTTGGGGGAAGACCTATTTGGATACATAAAACGTACGACGGGTGGGGCGAATCAAGAGCTTTATCGGAAATTGCTCGGCAATGCGAACGAATGGAAGGAAGGGGACGAGATTCTCGGAGTTGCAGCACAGAGTGCAGAGCAACGGCTTGTCGCTCGCGAATTACTTTCAAATACCAAGATTTCAGCGATTGACGAGCATCCACCCTTTCAAGACAAGCTGCTGGGGTGGATCGACCAAGCCCGTGATTCGGGTGCCAGACAGAAGACCAACGAATGGACGCTTGGAGAATTGAAGCGATTCCTTTTGGACGAGCAAGGTGACTCGATTCAACGTGTGGCGTTGGGGTTATCAAGCGATGTGATCGCATGCGTGGTGAAACTGCTGTCGAACGAGGAATTAATCGCAGTCGGAGCCAAAGTCTTTCACCCGCTCCCTGGAACACAAGTTGGGGCAAAGGGATACATGGGGGCTCGTATCCAACCGAATTCCCCTACAGATCATCCGGAGGATATCCGATGGCAAGTTTTCGACGCATTTGCTTATGCAGTCGGTGATGTCTTAATTGGGACGAATCCCGTTTCGAGCGAAGTGGACTCAGTTGCTGCAGTAGAGGCCACCCTGAAGGATATTGTAGATACCTTTGAGATTGCTTCTGTGTTACCACACTGCGTTCTGTCGCATATCGACATTCAAGCGGAGATTGAGAATCGAGATCCGGGATCAACGGCTCTTTGGTTTCAAAGCATCGCTGGCTCTGATGCTGCAAATGGGACCTTTGACGTTACGACGGAAAAGATGCTCAGGCATGCCGGGAATAAGTCCGGAGCATTCGGGATGTACTTTGAGACCGGCCAAGGAGCTGATTTCACCAACGGTCATGGAGCAGGTACCGATATGGTGATCCATGAATCCCGAAAGTATGGTTTGGCAAGAATGCTCACAAAAGCACTTGTACAAGCCAAGCAAAAGCGAGGTGAGGGTTCGGATGCATGGGTGCATCTCAATGACGTCGCCGGCTTCATCGGTCCCGAAGTTTTTCGTACCAAAGAACAGCTTGTGCGCTGCTGCCTTGAAGATATCGTCATGGGGAAGCTGCATGGCCTTATGATAGGACTCGATATTTGCACAACATTGCACATGGATGTCAGCCTAGATGATCTCGGTTGGTGTATCGATCAAATCATGCCTGCGAATCCAGGGTACTTGATGGCATTGCCAACCCGTATCGATCCGATGCTAGGTTATTTAACAACCGGCTATCACGATCATGTGCGTATCCGGGAGAAATTTGGG
>CAIJIZ010000627.1 GCA_903820735.1 uncultured Pirellula sp. | reverse complement strand
TGTCTCGATCTGATTGCGAGACACCGATGGTTGATACGCAAAGTCAAAGTTACTGATCGTCGGACCACTTGGGATGTGGGATATCCGAAGGGCTTGCTTGATGCGTCTTTCTTCCTGTCGCTCCAGTTCCAAGCGAATCAGTTCGTCAAGGAAGCGAGTGGAACTCCAAGCCGCTTTCACGCTTTGAGTAACCAACTCGGTGAGGTGATCTGCGGCAAAGCCCAGTCGTAATGCCCGAAGGCGTTCGGCTAGTTGGACAACATCTTCGGTAGAAGATGGTTTGGGCAGAATGCCTGCCGCGTAGAGCTTTCGTGTAGAGTATATCTTCATAGGTCTTTCTCTGAAATTGCAACAAGGGAAACAAACTCAAACGGAACTACTTTTGAACGGATGCTTTTCTCGCAGCCAGCGCTTCGTAGAAGTCGATCGAACGATACACGACACCCGTGGCAGCCATTTCTTGGATGTGCCGTGCCATTGTGCCAAGTGGAATGGGTTTAGGTGTCGAATCGTTTGTTGAATCTTGCTCGCTTGGTTCATAGCAAGCCGGATCGATGTCAAGCAATGCCTTCGTATTCCTTGGATATTCCTTGACGATTTCTCCAGTGTTGACATCCACAATTTGGATTTGGAGCGAACAACCGCGAACTTCAACGGTCTTGTATGCATATCGATACGGAACCGCTAGCGTGCGTCCTTCGAATCGAATCGTACAGTCTTTATGTACCGAAGCTTGCTTGATGACATCAAAGGGTTCGGGCATGGTGGTTGGAAGCGGACGAAGCAGTTCTCGTTCTTTAAGCCAAGTAGCGTGTACGCTATCGCCTGTGATGGGACACTTGCGAACCACAGCCTCGCGTTGCATGGTTTCATCGGTGTAGCGTTGAAGCTCTTCGATCGAGGCAAACACGCGTCGAAAATCGAGCGACTTGCAGACGCCAACTCGACGCTCGACTTTGCCCTTTTGATTGGGTTGCCGTACTTGATGAGGATCGACATGAAAGCCCATCGTTTTTGCGTAGGCCGCGTACGCTTCATTGATCTGCCCCCAAATACCACTTCCGTGAGCGACACCGGTTTTCAAATTGTCGATACGATTGACCGCTGCAACTCCGCCTAAGCGTTTGAAGGCTTCGTTGTGGACTCGGTGCCATGCAAGCTGATCCATACGTGGACTCCAAATGACCGCCGCCTTGCGAGAATGGCTCAGTGTCATTACAAAGCCATAAAGAGTTACCATCTCCACCCCGGAGTCGGTTCTCAGTCGAATCGAGACGTCCATCCAATCGCTTTGTGTCTGAGCACCGGGTGGAGTTTCGACACGACGAAAGGGTCTTTTGGGAGGCTTGGGAAACCGCTTGGTCACGTACTTTTGTACTGACTTGTAAGTACCCGTATATCGATAGTTGTCCGACAGATACGTCCAAAGCTCTGTAACATTAGGCGAGCGATCTTTGGGTAAACTCTCGAGCTGTTCCTTCCACCAAAAATCGACCGCTTCGACGAGGTCTAATTGTTCGATGAGAGAGCACTTGGACCGGCCATCTTTGGCATTTTGATCCATGCGTTTTAAGTGGTACCGAACGGTTCCTTCGGTGATGCCGAGGCGTTTAGCGATGGCTTGATTGGACTCACCCTGGCGACGCAGAATGTCCATGGTAACGATCTCCTCCTTGAGTAACTTCACAGCAGCTCCTTTGATGTGCAAGCAAATGCAAACATCAAAACAACTGCTCCGGGCCGAGGAAACTCCATTTCCCTAAACAGCCCAAATTAACAGGACTCAATCGTAAAGGTTCGGGTTCTTTAACTCAAAAAACTTGAGGTTCTGTGACACAAGCCACGATTCGCACCGC
>CAIJIZ010000626.1 GCA_903820735.1 uncultured Pirellula sp. | reverse complement strand
TTTTTTGATCTTTTCAAAGGTTTTTGGACTTTGCTTTTCTGATATCTGTGCTGGAATTCGCGCATTTTCTTAGGGTAAAGCCCTGGTTGAAGAAACGAAGCATTTGAACACTTGTCAATTTCAACCAAAACCCAACAATACGCCCAAGCCATACTGCCCTGGTGGCCTGCAATCAACGCGACTCTCGCAACTAAAGAATTCGATGCACCCCCGTTTCTCGGCCTCACCAGCCTGTGTTGGGCCTTTGTTTGTCTCCCCGTATCCATTCACTTCTTCGCTTTCAAAAGTAAGCCAACCGCTGATGCGTTGGCTGTACTTGTTGATCGTTCTTGCTTTGATTCCCAGCCAAGCGAAAGCGGGCTCCATCATTGCATGGGGGCTCGATTCTGCGGGGCAAGTCAGCAATGTTCCGGGTGAGGCACGATTTAAAACCATCGCCGCTGGTCTTTTCAACGCCTATGCCCTGTGCGATCGCGGATATCTGACGGCCTGGGGGTGGGATACCCTTGGCCAAGTTCGAAATCGCCCTTCCCAATCGGGCTTCACCTCGGTGTCTGCCGGAGCGCTGCACGCATTGGCCTTACAAAACAACGGCTCGATCGTCGCTTGGGGGGATAACTACTTTCAACAAGTCAGCAGCACTCCAACGGATACTGGATTTCAAGCTATCGCTGCCGGTTCCTACCACGGTTTTGCTTTGGATGCTCTAGGGGCTATCCGAGCTTGGGGATATGACCTTGGTGGAGTGGTAACAGACGCACCGACCGACAATGGTTACACAGCGATCGCGTCGGGTGCATACCATGGCTACGCGCTGCGTTCCGACGGTAGCATCGCTGCATGGGGGTATGATTTTTACCACCAAGTCGGTCACACCCCAACGGATGGTGGGTACGTCGCGCTCGCTGGCGGCGCTCACCATGGACTGGCACTTCGAGGCGATGGTTCAGTCGCGGCTTGGGGTTGGGATGCTTTTGGCCAAGTCAGCCAAGCCCCGACGGGAACGGGTTTTGTCGCTATCGCATCGGGATACTACCACGCCTATGCGTTGCGTTCCGATGGTACCATCGTCGCTTGGGGGGATGATCGCTATGGTCAAGTCAGCCTTACCCCAACGAAAAGCGGCTTCTCTAAAATCTCCGCTGGGGGGTATCAAGGCTATGCAATTGTTCCAGAACCATCTTCGATGATGATCGCGATTCTATTGCTGGGCCAGCCAGTGGTCGGAAGGTTGATTCCCCGACGCCGAAGAGTGATTGCTCGACGCAGTCGAGTCAATCGCCAAGCTCCCTAACGAAGAAAGGAAGCTTGGTATTCGGATTGCATTTCCCCGATCCAAGCGGCGGTTTTGGCGGTTTCCTCTCCGGGCCAGAGTTTGGTGTTGGCATGTTGAAGGCGTTGCTTTGCCAGTTCGAAGTCTTCATTGGCAACCGCGGCTAAGCTCAAGTTGCGCCAAGCTGCCCGGTTCCATGGATGCACATCGGCGGCTTCCTGCCACTCGCGTTCCGCCAAGTCCCATCTCCCCTGCCGTGCATACGCATTTCCCTTGCGAACTCTCGACGAGCCTGGCATGAACCAAGGCAAATCCAGGTCCGCTTGAGTGACGTGAGTGGTGGGCACGAGTAATTCCCAAGATCGACGCGCTGAGGCTGCAATTACTTTTAATTCACCCGAGGATTGGTAAGCCAAATCCGGATACTCTTGCTCCGCTCTTTCTCGATCCATGTCAATGGTGTTATCTCCAAGCCGTTGTCCGGTCCTTGTGTCATACACCGTCCAACGAACCGTCATTGAGTCGGTCGGCGGTTTGCGTCTCATGAAATCCAGAAGTCTTGGTGGTTTCATTTGATCGTTGGTCACGAAGTGGTGGCGCACCACTTCGGCGGTCATCAAATACTCAGCCCCAACACGCTTTGCAGCACCAAAAGAACCCATTTCACTAGGCTGACCATCATAAGCGACTAATTGAATACCGCTGACTTGCTCCAACTGGTCTGGATAAAACACAGCTAATTGCTGCATCGCTTGCGGCCTGGCTACCACCATCGCTTGTTCAAGTTTCTCAGCAACTTCCGATGAGCCACCTACGGGTGCCAAAGCGACCCGCACACTTCCACCAGTTGCTAACTTCGGCTTCTTCCACACATGCATCGGTGCCGTCATTCCACAGCCCACCGAGCATACGACTACTAGCAGTAATAAAGCACTCACGTTGAAAGTACTATGACGCATGATTCTGCAGTTCCACATTGATGCGTTGCTTGCAAGTCTTACCCAAGCGATCGGCATTTCCAAGCCACAAGCATGGATCGATCCAACATGGCGAAATACTCGAAGCCCGCCGATGACGTCAAGCCAATCCTGGCAATTTAGGTTCGTCGTAGTCGAACAAACAGATTAGGTAAGCTGGGAAGCCCTAAAGAACGGGTTGTAAGACAGAGTGGGTTGTAAGACAGAACGGGTCGTAAGACAGAGTAAGTGGAAGGACAGGATGAGTTGTAAGACAGAATGAGGAGTAAGACTTGCTTGGCAAACGTTTCGGTCTCGCGAACCGCTCTATGTTTTTCTCGGGACACTGCGCCGCATGGCTTCTGTCACCTCTTCGAGAATCGTTAATCGCCCTCCATAAGTCCGCTTGAGATTCTCTTCCGTGAAGACCTCTTGCAGCGGCCCCCAAGCGACCGAATGGACATTGAGCAGCAGGACAAAATCAAAGTACTGAGGAACCGTGTGCAAATCATGATGCACC
The DNA here is from genome assembly GCA_903820735.1 of uncultured Pirellula sp. GTDB lineage: Bacteria > Planctomycetota > Planctomycetia > Pirellulales > Pirellulaceae > JBKCUI01. The sequence continues at coordinate 7,459 of CAIJIZ010000626.1, read as the reverse complement.
ACCAAAAGTGTTTTGCCTTGTTCCCTTTGCTCGCGAAGCACTTCGATGATCGACTGCTCGGTCGCTGCATCCACGGCCGCGAATGGTTCATCGAGCAACATGACATCCGATGATTGAACCAATGCCCTAGCCAAAAACGTGCGCTGTTGCTGCCCACCCGATAGCTGACTGATCTGTCTCTTCGCAAGATCCTCGATGCCGACTTGCTCCAAAGCTCGCATTGCTCGCTCGCGATGGATGCGTCGCGTTCTGCGGAACCAACCGATTTCGCGATATAGCCCCATCATCACTACGTCAAGAACGGTCGCTGGAAAGTCCCAATCGACACTTTCCCGTTGGGGCACATAAGCTATCCGATGTCGGAAATCGCTCAATTCCTGCCCTTCGATCCGAACCGAACCGCTGAGCTTGGGTACCAAATCGAGCATTGCCTTGATCAACGTGCTCTTCCCTGCCCCGTTCGGCCCTACGATCCCTCCGAGCACCCCTTTCGGAACCGATAAATTGATCTCCCATAACACTGGTTTGTGCTGATAAGCGACCGTCAAATCTGAAATCTCGATCGCCGGTTTCCCGTTTTCGGCACTGGTTGTTTGAGGGACGATCGAAGTCACAATAGAGCATTCTGGAGTTTGAAGTCGTGTTCTAGGCAAAGCTACCGGGTACTATAATCCCTTGAAGGAGGTTTCCTTTCAAGGCATAACCAAATTCCCTTAGCGACTCCACAGCGTAAAAACGCCCCTTTCGCTAGTTTCATCCCTTGTTTGCATCGTAACCAACAAAATCCTGTGGCCAAACTCTACTTCTATTACTCGACGATGAACGCAGGTAAATCGACAATCCTGCTGCAATCAAGCTACAACTACCGAGAACGCGGGATGCGTACTCTCATCTTGTGCCCAGATTTCGACAATCGTTTTGGCGAAAGAAAAGTCGCTTCTCGAATCGGACTCAGCGCCGATGCTATTCCCTTCCACACCGCTGACAACCTTTTCCGCCTAATCCAACGTGAAAACGCAACGAACGAAATCCATTGTGTACTGGTCGACGAAGCCCAGTTTTTAAGCAAACCTCAAGTGCGCCAGCTCGGCGATGTCTGTGACCGACTCGATATCCCGGTCTTGACTTACGGGCTCCGCACGGACTTCCAAGGTAACCTCTTTGAAGGCTCGCAGTATCTGCTGGCTTGGGCTGATACCCTCACGGAAATTAAAACCATCTGCCACTGCGGTCGTAAAGCCACCATGGTCTTGCGCGTTGATTCAACGGGACGACCGATTCGCGAAGGAGAACAAATCCAAATCGGCGGCAATGATCGCTATGTCACGGTTTGTCGCCGCCACTTCTACGAAGGGCTCACCGAAAGGTCTTCCAACGAACTTCCCTTTGATGACCTTGGAAGCTAAAAAGCAAAAGCCTTAATCGACACGTCACGTCTCCCCATACAACAAAGAATCTTCGATGCAACCCAAGCCTATTGTTCCATTCACCCGTTGGATTGTTCTGCTTGCCGCACTCTCCGGGGCCATCTCCGTAACGCTCGGTGCCATGGCCGCCCACAGCTTACCCACACGACTTGAAAAACAAGGACTCGACGCTGCGGCGATCGCTAAAAAAGTCGATCAGTGCGATATCGGCTCGAAATACCAAATGGCTCATGCTCTCGCTTTACTCGCAATCGGTTTGTCCGGTTTTGCGAACCGATCTGTCTTTGGGAAACTTGCTGCAATTCTGATGCTGCTCGGTTCTGTCGCTTTCTCCGGCGGACTCTATAGCATCGTCTTCGCGAACGAGATCATCCATTGGAGTATCGTGCCCATCGGTGGTTCTCTGTTCATCCTCGGATGGCTTTCACTGGCTGTCGCATCGCTCCAAGCGAAATACTAACGGCTTTTGAGTCGAACCTTTCTCCATCGAGTGCTCCATCAATGAACTTGAATTCATCCATCTCCAGACGTGTGTTTCAAAATTCAAGTCTGTCTTTGATTGCAGCCAACTGCTTATCGAGCGCGTCGGTGTTCAACCTTGCAACTCCCAAGTCGAGCGCTGCAGAGACACGCAAAAAGAAAATTTCAATCGCTCAAATTGGAACCTCGCACGGGCATGCAACCAAAATGTCTGTATACAGGAAATCGGAGGACTACGAAGTTGTCGGGATCGTCGAAGCGGATCCCGCCCGCCATAAACAAGTACAAGACCTACCCGCATTTCGGGGCCTGACGTGGCTTTCTGTCGAGCAGGTGCTAAACGACTCGTCCGTCGATGCTGTCTTGATCGAATCCGATGTCCGCGACTCTCTCGCAATCGCTGAGCGTTGCATTCTCGCGGATAAACATATCCACCTCGATAAACCGGCCGGCGAATCTCTGCAACACCTCTCGAAAATCCTTGATATTGCAAAGCAACGCAAGCGATTCGTGCAAATGGGATACATGTACCGCTTCAATCCAGCTTGGCTCCTCCTAAAACAACTGTATTCCAAAGGTTATCTTGGAGAAATTTTCGAAGTCCAAGCTGTGATGAGCAAAGTGATCGGGGATGAGGATCGCAAAGCCCTTGCAACCTACCCAGGAGGGACGATGTTCGAACTCGGTTGCCATCTGATCGACCTCCTCATCGATCTCCTTGGACAACCAACGAAAATCAATTCGTTTCCACGACATTCCGGAAACCACTCCGATACCCTCATGGATAACATGCTAGCGGTTTTTGAATACCCAAAAGCTGTGGCGAGTATCAAGTCTAGTGCACTGGAAGTCGAAGGCTTCTCGCGCCGTCAATTCACTGTGTGTGGAACTCGGGGCACTTTCCATATTCAGCCGCTCGATCAACCGAAAGTCATCCTCAGTCTCGATCAACCGCGAGAAGGATACGCAAAGGGGACTCAAGAAATATCCTTCCCAAATCCCTTTGAGCGTTATGTCGCCGATGCCGCCGAGATGGCTCAAGTTCTCCGTGGTGAAATCACTCCACGCTACTCCTATGAGCACGATTTGGCTGTTCAGCGAGCGGTGCTGCTCGCTAGCAACCTTTCTACCGATTACTAACTTCCATGCCGAAAGGTTTCCAGCAATGAGATCCCATTCAATACTCTCCCGTCGCAAGGCTCTCTCTTTAAGTCTCCAGGCAAGCGTAGCATTGAGCCTCTACCCTTTGCAACGCAGCGAAGCTTCGACGCTCAGTGCCGATAACGCTTCGACCGGATCGTCCGCCGAGGAAGTTCTTTGGCATGATGTTCAAGACTGGGGAGTTGAAGGTCGCGCGTTCTCCGATACTGCCTCGTATTACGATCGATTTCCGGCCAAAGCTCAACAGACCGTGCGTGAAGCAGTTTGGGGACTTAGCCGCCACTCGGCTGGAATGCTTACTCGCTTCCGAACAGACGCAACGACACTCCATGTTCACTATGAATTGACTTCCAGCAACCTTGCGATGCCTCACATGCCCGCCACCGGCGTCAGTGGCTTGGATCTTTACGCACGCGACTTAGACAACCGTTGGAAGTGGGTAGCTGTTTTGCCACCGCACACTCAGGTCGTTCAGCAGAAATGGATTTCGGGGCTAGCACCCGGTACTCGTGAGTATGCGGTCTATCTCCCGTTGTACAACGGAGTGAAGTTCCTGAAAATTGGCGTTGGATCCGACGCCCGATGGGAATCACTTTCGCCGCGAACTGAAAAACCTATTGTCTTCTACGGCACCTCGATCACCCACGGCGCATGTGCTTCGCGACCTGGGATGGCACACGTAGCGATACTCGGTAGAAGGCTCGATAGGCCGGTTGTAAACCTTGGTTTCAGCGGTAGCGGAACGATGGATTTACCTGTCGCTGAGCTGATGGGGGAAATCGATGCGGCTGCCTTCGTGATCGATTGCTTGCCCAATATGAACGCCGACGAGGTGCAGCAACGCACCGTTCCGTTCATCACCAAGTTGCGTGAGTTGCGGCCTTCGACTCCTATCGTCCTCGTCGAAGATCGAAGCTACTCAGGTAGTTGGATCATTCCGTCCCAACGCGACCGCAATGTTACGAGCCGTAACGCCTTAGCGAGCCAAATGAAGCGGCTTTTAGAGCTCGGCTTCAAGGACTTGTATTACCTCCCAGGCGAATCGCTCTTGGGGGCGGATCGGGATGATACCACCGATGGATCGCATCCTTCCGATCTAGGATTCATTCGGCATGCGGATGCCTTTGAGCCGGTTTTGCGAAATCTCTTGTCGAGCAAATAGCTTGGAATTGCCTTGGCGTTGACAAGCTTTATGCTCGGTCTTGATAAAGCTCGCGGCGGCGTGAGCGGATTTGCGGATTGCCTTGCGATTCCTTGAGCTCATCGCGCAGCTCCGTGTCGGTCATTCGCAACTGCTGTTCGAACATCCACCATTGCCAACAGTAGTCCAAGACTGCGAATAGGGCCCAGGAAACCGCAAGCTGCCAGCAGAGCTCCAAGAGTAACTTGAAGGCTGACATCAGCGCGGTCGATAAGTCTAAATTGCTCCATAGCAGTATATCATTCGAGTGATTCCACAAACCACCGCCTATGATAAGGATCACAGCAGTTAGCTTTGCAGCACCGACCAGCGACCGCTTCATCGCATCGCTTGAACCTCGCAACTGCCAAGGTGATATCAACTGCAACCGGCTAAAGTCCGGGACTAAGCGTTGTGGCATCCATCGAAGTCCTGCTTGTCCAAAACCCACAAGGCACGCAGTGAACGTTATGCCGATGACAAGGGGCATAAGTATCCAACCGGCCAGTAGCAATCGATCGTTCAGGTCCATCAAAAGATCTCGACCTGCTAGTGGCTTGCGAAACACGAAACTCTCTTGCAGCATCCCACCGAACAATGCCCAGATGCGGGGCGCATTCCATTGCAGAACACTCAGGCCTACCAACCAAAGCAAAGCCGGAGCCAATTCGGAACTTCTGGGGAAAAGCCCTTCGTCCCGAGCTTCCCGACGACGCTTGGGGGTCGCCGAATGCTTCTTCGTCTCCTGCGAGTCAGCCATCGCTCACCCCCCCGCGACTTCGTTGATCCTGATTGGGTTTAGGCGATTGTAGAGCAGCGGAAGTCGATGCTTCGTTTGTGGATTCTTTTGTGCGATTTGACCAAGCCGCTGGTTCGACGACGCTGCGTTGCACTTGATCAGCCCACCTAGCAATCTCTTGTTCAAACGTCAAACCAATACCGCTAGTTAAGACCATCAGTGCTGCGATCAAGCCAACGAATGGAATCGCTCCTCCTAGGGCAGCATGATCCCAAGCGTGAAGGCTTCGGCGTACCCATTCACCTGCGAATTGGACTACAAATAACAAGAACGCGGCTGGTAGGGCGAGTTTGATTCCAATCGCGAGGGCAGCTCCGAACTGCATCGGGATCAACGTCCAATTATCCCCTATGTTGGAGAACAATTGTTCGTTGTGACCAATCGCACCCAAGGGGTAGTCTCGCAAGCTTTCCAGCACCAAATTCAACATCCAGCGGTGCGCACCGATCAGCACAAAAACAACACCTGATACCCACACCGCGAACTTCTCGATCAGCGGACCGTTCTCTTCTTCTGACTCCGAGTCGCTTGTGAGGTTAACGCCAGCGATGCTACCAAGGAGATGGCCGGCCGTTCGAAACACGGTTAAAAATAAATGCATCGATATCGCGAGCATCGTACCGAAAAGCAATTCACTCAGCAGCGTCGAGAGTATTTGGGCCATCGAACCATGGATCGTTACACGCTGACCGGCAGCAAGCAACGGGACGAGCGAGCAGCAAGCGATCAAGCCGAGTAGGAAGCGAGTCCCCCAAGAAAAGATCGCACCTGATAGGAACGGAAACGAAAGGAATACTGGGCCAAACCGCAAAGCCACACAAACGTAGCACCAAGCGAACGATTCGATGTCGATCATGGGCCATCCTGATGGGAAACTACATGCGGGATGCGAACAATCACATCCTGTGAATAGTCCACCATTCTTTCAACGATCCAAGGCAGGATCAGAATCAATACCGCTCCTACCAGGAATAATCTAGGGACAGAGGTTAAAGCCGAATCTTGGAGTTGTAAGACCGTCTGCAGAATGCCTACTACGATGCCGACGACCAAAGCCACCAAGAGCAACGGGCCCGCCATAAGCAATACTTGGAAAAGCGAATTGCGAATAAGATCGATCGCGTCTTGAGTCTGCATGAGGAGTTCTTTATCCCATCGCGTGAGGCTGTATCACAAACTACCGTTCAAGACGGCAAGTTACGGCGGTGTAAACGTGCCAAAACTATCCAAAAGCATCTGGACGATCAATCGCCAACCATCGACCAATACGAACAGCAATAGCTTGAAGGGAATCGAAACCGTCGACGGCGAGAGTTGCGATATGCCCATGGCTGTAATCACCGCCGCAACGACCAAGTCAAGAACTAGAAACGGGAGATAGATTTGAAAACCCATCAAGAACGCCGTTTTCAGTTCGCTCAGGACATACGCTGGCAGCAGTACGACTAGAGGGACACTATCGAAATTCTCCGGAGCGGTCTGACCTGGTGCATACCGATGGAAAAACAAATGGACATCGTCGTAATTGCCCGCCATGGCGATCTGCTGGGACATGAAATGTCGCACCGGCGCAATTCCACGCGTCCAAGCTTCGTCGGAACTCATCCGACTTCCCTCGGCGGTGTAGGGTTCGATCGACTCGTCATAGACTTGTTTCCACACCGGACTCATCACAGCCAACGTGATGAATAACGACAATCCACCCATGACCTGCGTCGGAGGAAGCTGAGAGTTTCCCAACGCCTGTTTAAGAATTCCAAGCACGATCACGACACGGACGTAACAAGTAGTCATCAGGAGTGCGGCTGGAGCGGCACTGAGTAACGTCAAAAAAAGAAGGGTTTGTATCGATTGCGATACCCCTTTTGGGCCGACCCACGACTCAATGTTTTTCAGCCAACCGTCGGACTCACCCCAAGAGCTAGTTATTTTGCTTTTCGATGAATTATCCAGAGTCTCTGGTTCGATCGGCTGAGGAGCCGTGCGCACCGCTTGAGGTTCTTTTCCTTGCTCGGCTCGCACTTGTCCAAGCGATCGGCCGATACGCGTCGGCTCAGATGCCGACGGTTGCTGTGCGAATACCGCCACTTCGAAATCGCTTGTCAAAAGCAGAGCGAAAACAAACACCAACGTACGTACCGAGGTTCCCAACCCAAACCTAAGTTGACTCAGGGGGATGCTAGCAATTCGAACGAAGATAGATATCGGAGTGGGACCCATAATGATTGGGTGTACTCGATAGGGGCGATTGGGTGCAAGCCCTGCCGGGGGCGGGCAGGCGGCAGGCGGCAGGCGATAGGCGATAGGCGATAGGCGATAGGCGATAGGCGATAGGCGATAGGCGATAGGCGATAGGCGATAGGCTTTAGGCTTTAGGCTTTAGGCTTTAGGCTTTAGGCTTTAGGCTTTAGG
>CAIJIZ010000625.1 GCA_903820735.1 uncultured Pirellula sp. | reverse complement strand
TCGCCAACGAATCCCCTTAGTCCACTCCTTCGGTATCGTCCCATCCCACTTCGGCTTCGACTCCGCTTGGCTATCCTTTTCACCAGACTCTTTACCTTCCTTTGACGAACTATCCTTCGATCCCGCTTCCTTCGATCCAGACTCCTTTTTCGCATTGGCATCCGAAGACTTGAGCCCTTGCAGCATCTTGGCGATTTCCCCAAGCTGCATTTCGATGGCGTTCAGCCGTGTGTCAACCGACGGATCTTTCGATTCCGGTGGAGCTTTTTCTGCTGGTTTCTCTTCGGCTTTCTCCGCTGGCTTGTCGGCAGGTGCTTCCGCTGGCTTGTCGGCAGGTTTCTCAGCAGGTTTGTCGGCAGGTGCAACTGGCTCCTGACCTTCGGCTCGCTCCCCTCGAGGTCCGAATCGACGTCGATCTCGACGCGGTGGGGAATCAGGTTTCGGTTCAAGAGTCTTTGGCTCACCAGCAACAGGCTCGGCTGCCGGGGGCTCAACTACCGGTGGCTCAACTGCTGGGGGCTCGGCCACCGGTGGCTCGGCTGGTTTCGGGTCCGCTGGGGCGGCCGGTGCATCTTGGCCGACCGTCACGTTTACCGTTCCAAAAGAAAGCACACTCGAGCTACCGCCGTAACTAAATTCGAATAGACAGAATGCCAAAAGTCCCAAATATGCTTTATTTATTCTCATGATTCTTAACATGTCGCTCATCAAATGTTCGTACCGTTAATTAGCTAGATTGCTCCGATTCAAACGGAAACCCAGCGCAGAAATGACTAAGAGGAGTCCACGCATTGTGGTTGGCAAAGGCTTAAACTTCAAGAAAAACAGCAGCTCCACCGAGCATTTTCCCCGAAGCCAAAAGCGACCTTACTCTCCTAGATGGATATGCCGTAATATAAATAGTGGTATTTTGGGCTATGACCGGTAGTTTTGTTGGCAAGCCGTGCGTCTGTCGCACATTGGCAGTTTCCTATAAAACTGTAGGCCGCAACGGTCCGGCCCCCCCCGTTCTCTGTCCCCGGGAGATGTTCGATATGTGGAAAGCTCGAACGAGCTCGATTCTAGCTTGGCTTCGACCAAGCCCCCTTTTGGTGATCCTGCTCCTCAACTTGCTGTTCGCCGCATCGAATCTCGCCGATGAGTCACGCCCCGGGAACGAGTTGTCATTGACTGGTGTCGACGGCCAGAGAATCGACTGGAAACCTGATTCGAAACTTCGGGTCGTCGCTTTCCTCGGCTGCGATTGCCCGGTAGCCAAGCTTTACGCTAGGCGACTGGAAGAATTGCAAACCCGCTTCGCAACGCGCGGTGTCGAACTGATCGGAGTGATGAGCAATCAGCACGATTCCATCGACGACATCACTCGATTTGCAAAAGAACTAGGACTCTCATTACCGCTCGTCAAAGATCCCGAACAGAGCCTGGCCAGCCAGTGGAAGATTTCCCGAACCGCCGAAGTGGTCTTAGTCGACCCGAGCGGTATGATCCATTACCGAGGTCGAATCGACGATCAGTATGCGCCGGGCATCAGTAAGTCGAAGGTCGCTCGAGAAGACCTCGCGCTCGCGATCGAATCCGTGCTTGCTGGAAAGCAACCTCAGGTCGCGATCACCGAACCTGTCGGTTGCAAAATCGCTTTGGAACTAAACCGCAAAGCATCCCAATCCGAGCAAGCCTCCAGCGAACGCGCAGAGGTTACTCCAACCTATGCCAACGCTGTGGCCGCGATTCTGAACAAACATTGCACAGAATGTCATCGTCCCGGTGAGATCGGTCCGTTCGATATCACCGACATCGCAGAACTTCCAGGTTGGTCCGAAATGATCTTGGAAGTCGTCGACAATGGACGAATGCCTCCTTGGCACGCCGACCCGAAACATGGTTCATTCAAAAATACTCGGGCGATCTCACGCGAAGAGACGGAGACGATCCGTAAGTGGGTTCGCGGTGGTGCACCGATCGGTGAAACCGGCGACTTGGAACTTCCCAAGTTCGCGGCTAACGGTTGGCGATTAAACCGCGATCCTGAGCTTATCGTCCCGATGCGAGAACAGCCTTACAAAATACCTGCTACTGGAACAGTCGATTATCAATACTTCGTCGTCGACCCTCAATTGAAAGAAGACCGTTGGGTATCGGCCGCCCAAGTCATCCCGGGAGATCCGTCCGTAGTGCATCATGCGATTGTTTTCATCCGCCCACCCGATGATGCAGAGTTCTTAGGCATCGGTTGGTTGACAGCCTACGTGCCCGGCCAAATGGCAACTCGATTCCCTCCAGGATACGCTCGAAAAATCCCTGCGGGATCGAAGTTTGTATTCCAAATGCATTACACTCCCAACGGTCGACCCACCACGGACTTGTCAAAGATTGGAATGACCTTTGTCGATGCCTCGCAAGTAACCAACGAAGTCTACACCGTCGTGGGGATCGATCAAGATTTTGAAATACCACCTGGAACTGCTGACCATCGCGTAACGGCTCGCGTTCCTCGGTTCCCGAAAGACGGAGAACTCCTTGCTGTCTCACCTCACATGCATCTTCGAGGCAAGTCGTTTGAACTGCGGGCTGTGCGCGGAAGCGACGAAGAAGTTCTGCTGAACGTTCCGCGCTACGATTTCAATTGGCAACACACCTATGAATGGACAGATCGTATTGAACTCGCGGATGTAGACGCTTTGAACTTCACCATCGCTTTCGACAACTCAAACGACAACCCCTCAAACCCCGACGCCAACGAATACGTCATGTGGGGCGATCAAACTTGGGAAGAGATGGCCGTAGCTTTCTTTGAAGTCGCAAGACCACTTGAGCTTGCAGACTCCAACGTTGCCGCTCGCACTATCAACCAACGAAGCGAACGACCTATGCCCCAGCGAAGCGATCGACCTGCGGAGAGCTCTTCGAAAAACCCAGATACCGAGTCCCCAGCCGCAGCAGCGTTCGCCGATGAATACATCGGAAAATGGGACGCTAATGGGGATGGAATTGTCGGTTGGGAGGAAGCCCCTAAAATCCAGCGCGACTTTGGATTCTCACGCATCGACTCCGACGGCAATGGATTACTAACCCGCGAAGAATTGATTCGGGCATCACGCAAACGGGATCGATAATCGACATGCAGCCATCGAATCGAGAAGAGAACGCTCAAGTCAGCTTTGTCAGTCGCTTGTTCGCCTCCGTTATGGACTATCCACTTTGGTGTTTAGCGCTACTGATCCTCCTGACGGGGTTAGCCATCGGCGGTTATCTCGATCCTGATTGGCCTCAAAAACTGCGATCGCGGTTCATTGCTCAAGAGACAAAGTCAGATCAAGCAACCGCAAGTGGACCTACACCTGCGGCAACCAATGTAAATGCGCAGAGCAACGCGCGAGGCGATAACTCAACCCCAAGGCGTTTCCGAAGACGGGGTGGGTCCGGCGGAGCAGGGCGCGCCGAAGCGGTCTTGGTGATCAAATCACCTGCGATCTTCACCCCCGAAGGTTCGCAAGCGTTTCGGGCCGTATACCACGCCGTTGGCAGTCTCGATATGGTCGCTTCTGTTCGGTCTTTAGACCAAGCACCTCCGCTGAATATTTTCGGGCTTAACGAACCGATTTTGCCCCGAGCCAATGCCACGCAGCAACGGTTCGATGTTGCGAAAAAGAAAGCGATCTCCCATCCCATGGTGGTCGGTCAAATGCTCTCTGAAGACGCACAAACTGCGTTGATGGAAATCCAATACGACTGGGTTTTCATCCAGCAAAACTCGGACTGTTCCGAACCGATCCTCAAGGCCGCGAAACTGGCGGCCAGTGAGTTTCCGAATGTGCCGATGGAATTTCAGATTACCGGTTCGGTACCGTTGCGGCTTGTCCTGCAACAGAACAACCGCAGCAATGAAATCCGATATCAAGTCATCGGCTACAGCATGATCTTACTCATGGCGATCATTCTGTTTCGAGGACTGTCTGTAGTCCTGGCCGTCGCTGCCGCACCCATGCTCGGCGTCTTTTGGACTCTGGGATTCTTGCGCTATTTTGATCTTCAAGAAAATCCATTCAGCTTTGTCATCCTTCCCGTCTTGTTAAGCCTTGTAGGTTTCACAGACGGTGTTCACATGATGATCCATATTCGCAAATGCATGCGGGAAGGCATGCCTGCGAGGGACGCGTGCAAACGCACGCTGGAGCTCGTCGGTCTGGCTTGTTTCTTGACATCCCTGACCACCGCCATCGGCATGGGATCGCTTGCTTGGGCCAACCATGAAGTGGTTCAGGAATTCGGCTGGGCATGCGTTTTAGGAGTCACTGCAACTTGGATCTCCGTGATGCTTGTGATCCCTCTTCTAAGCATGACACCTTGGAGCAAACGCTTCACCAAAGGTTCTGAACGAGATCTGCTACACCATATCGTGGTACGCTTTGATCCTACCATTCGAAAGATTATCAAGCACAAGGTTCCCGTAAGCATCTTTGCAATAGCATTGACGATCATTCTCGGCTTCGTCACTTCTGCGCTGCGACCAGATGATCGAAAATCCACCGCTTTCCCAACGGGAAGCGATGCGCAACAATCCCTTGCGCATCTCGACCACGCTCTCGGTGGACTCGATGTATGCACCATCGATTTGCAATGGAACCCAGAAGAACTTGACACCTCTAGAGTGGTTCAAGCGATCTCAGAGGCTGAAGAATTATTGCGCCAAGAGAAGTTAATTGGCCATCCTCTATCCTTGGTAACGCTGTTAAATGCATTGCCCGGAGAAGGAAGTGCCATCGACAAAGTTTCGATGGCTGAACTTCTACCTCCTCCCCTTCGACAAAGACTTTTCGATGACGAGAAGTCGACGGCCACGATCACGTTTCGCTGCAAAGACCTAGGCACCGCGACTTATAAACCCACCTATGAACGACTTGAAAAAGGAATCGCTGATATCGTCGCTAAGAACCCGAGCCTCAAGATGGACATGCAAGGGGAAGCGATTTGGCGATGGCGAAATCTCTACACGATCGTCACCGATCTGATCAATAGTCTTGGAAGCGCCGCACTGATCATCTTCGCAGTATTAGCAATCGCCTACGGTTCGCTCCGGATTGGCCTGATCGCCATCATTCCAAATATACTGCCGCTGTTGGCTTCGGCTACCTACATGGTGTTTACCAAACAACCGCTTGAAGTCGTCAGTGTATGCTGTTTCACGATCTGTCTAGGGATTGCAGTCGACGACACCATTCACTTCCTGTCGAGGTATCTTGAAGAGTTCAAGAATGGTGGCTCCCAGTCCGAAGTCATCGAACGATCCTTTAAAGAAGTCGGAACGGGGATGATGATGACAACTATCGTTTTAGTCGCAGGGTTTAGCTCCGTCCTGACCAGCGATACCCGAGATCACCGTGTTTTCGGCGCACTGGGCGCGATCACCTTGGTCAGTGCACTCCTTTGCGATATGTTCTTGTTACCCGCTCTGCTAGCAGCCTTCGACAGAAAGCGAACAACTCATGCAGGATAGCAATCAAAAACTTCTCGCTGCCTGGGAAGTCCACCAGCGAGGTGACTACGCTGCAGCTTTAGCGACTTATCAAGAAATCGTTTCCAAGGAACCGAAGAACGCCAATGCATGGTGCTATATCGGTATCGCTCAGCATGATCTCAAAGAGTACGCGCAAGCCGTCGAAGCCTACGAACGGGCTATTGCCATCCAGCCTGCGTTCCCGATCGCTCTGAACAACTTGGGTAATTCACTCCGTTATCTGGGGCGGATCGAAGAAGCCGATCAGCGGTTCGAACAAGCCCTCAAACTCAAACCCGATTACTTCAACGCTTATCGCAATCGGGGTACCCTGCACGCTTGGACGGGCCGTATCGACTTGGCGCTCAGATACTACGCCGACGCTATGCGATTGCATCCTCAAGATGCCGAACTTCATCGCAATCTCGGTGTCATCAGCCTGTTGCAAGGCAACTTTGAAGTCGGATGGAAAGAGTACCGCTATCGCTGGCAGTGTACTGATGCATCGCAAACTCGCTACAGCCAACCGAAATGGATTGGCCAAGACTTGCAAGGCAAAACCATCTTGCTCTATGCAGAACAAGGGCTCGGAGATACGTTGCACTTTGTCCGCTTCGCAAAAATCCTTCAAATTGCTGGGGCACGCACCATCGTGCACTGTCAAGCCTCCTTAGCGGCAATCCTCCAAGGATGCGACGGGATCTCCTCCTTGGTTCCCAACACATGGAAAGTCCCCGAGCACTTCGATTACCACTGCTCCCTGATGGATGTGGCTGATGTAATGCAGATCGATCTGAGCAACATCCCCGGCGAGACACCTTATATAAAGTCCCCCCCAAACCTTGTCGCTTACTGGAAACGTCAACTCAACGAAATCCTACCGCCCGCCAAACATCGAATCGGGCTCGTCTGGCAAGGGAACCCAAATCACCAAGCCGACATGTTTCGGTCGTTTCCTCTCGAGTCACTCGAACCACTGTGCAGTATCGAGGACGTACAGCTCATCAGCCTGCAATTCGGTAAAGGATCGGAACAGATCAAAACCTGGAAGGGAAGCAAGCCAATTTATCAATTGCCAGCAGACCTCGATCAATCCAGCGGGGCATTTATGGATACCGCTGCAATCCTACATCATCTCGATTGGATCGTTACTAGCGACACATCGTTAGCCCACCTCGCCGGCGCATTGGCACGACCAACGGTCCTCATGCTCGGCTTTACTCCCGATTGGAGATGGCTCTTGGATCGACCCGATACCCCCTGGTATCCTACGATGCACCTGATTCGCCAAACCACGATCGGCCAATGGCATAGTGTCGCCCAACAAGTCGCAAGTTATATAACGAACAAACTTCATCCGCCGGCGTAAGCCAAACACGCAGGTTAAGCCCAATGCACGGCGTAAGCCAAACACAATCAGCCCCCGACCTTTTCTTTTCCTCCCACTAGGTTTTTATGCCTCCGATATCCGAGCAAAAACTTCCCGACGCCCAAGCTTGCAAGCAAGAGCGAGCATTGCCTAGATCTGAATTGAAAATCGGAAATGTATTCATCGGGTTTCCGGTCGTCCAAGCAGCACTTAGTGGATATAGCGACTGGGCAATGCGAGTGATCGCACGTCGCGCTGGGGCGTCGTACTCCTTGTGCGAAGTCATGCTTGACCAATTCCTTGTCAATCTCAAGGATCGCAAGAAGACCCAACACTTTCTGCACAACACTCCAGAGGAACACCCAGTTGCAGGCCAGCTCATGGGAGCCGAGCCCGAACAGTTCGCGCTCGGAGCGCAGAAGCTTGTCGAAGCCGGGTTTGCAGTGATAGATATCAACTTTGGATGCCCGGTTCGCAAAGTGCTCGGACGATGCCGTGGCGGATTCCATCTCAGTCAGCCCGATGTCGCATTAGAGATCGTTCGGCGAACCCGCGATATCGTGCCACCTCACATCCCCGTATCGATCAAAATGCGACGTGGCCTCGATGACTCGAGCGAGAGCCGCGATCACTTCTACAAAATCCTCGACGGTGCCTTTGACTACTCCATCTCCGCAATCACCGTTCACGGGCGAACCGTTCAACAACGCTACCAAGGACCAAGCCGATGGGAGTTTCTTAAAGAAGTCAAACAACATGTGGGCCCAGAGCGAATCATCCTCGGCAGCGGGGATTTGTTCGCCGCCGAAGATTGTTTGCGCATGATGCAAGAAACCGGGGTCGATGGAGTCACGGTCGCTCGCGGTTGCATCGGTAACCCTTGGATCTTCACCCAGGCCCAAGCGTTGTTTCGTGGAGAACCATTGCCACCACCTCCGAGCGTTTTCGAACAGCGAGAAGTCATGCTCGAACATTTCCGCCTCGCCGAACAACTCTATGGACCGGAGCGAGCCGGAGTGCCAATGCGGAAATTTGGGATCAAGTACTCCGCTTCCCATCCCCAAGGACTCGAAGTGCGCAATCAATTCGTCCGCGTCAAAAACTTCGACGAATGGCGAGCCGTTCTCGATCAATGGTACAGCAACGATGCACCCGGGGTTTATCCCAGCCGAAGCCTCTACGAACAAGAACAAGAGTGCGGATGAGCCCCACTTCTCGACCCCACCGTATCCGACTCTCAAACGCTTGGGCTCTCCTTACCAAAAACCCCACGACTACCGATGGTATTGGTATCGAAAGGAACTTTCACGCCCCTAGCAATTTAAGCTCCGACTCCCGAATCATCCTTTGCTTGGCGACTAAAATTCCACCTGTACACGCCGTCCTCAACGACCGGCATTTGGACCTAGTCCGCCATCGAGTCCTCGATCAAAACCCCAGCGGTACCCTCAGTCCCGCTGAGAGCCACAAGCCCCATGCTGAAGATCCCCAGGTGGATCAAACATCCGACATCGCCCCTGAGAATTCTCAGAAAATCGACTATCATTGGGATATCTCCGATGACTTAAACCAACGAAATCACTTCGTGTTGGTCTGGCCATCGATTCAAATTCCTACCCAAACTTCCCCTCCTTGGTTCGACCTATGGCTAGAAATCTACGATTCCAATCCCCATCCTTGATCTCTCAAAGTCTCTCTCGAATCAACAAGTTCGTCGCTGGCTTATCCGTCGCAAACCCTTCGTCCTCTGAACCGTTATT
>CAIJIZ010000624.1 GCA_903820735.1 uncultured Pirellula sp. | reverse complement strand
GACCGTTTTATTCTCGGATCTCGCGACCATCAAACAGCATGCGCAGTATGTGCTTTCCCAAGCGAACGGCAGGCCGGGGCACATCTTCAACGTAGGGCATGGAATTTTGCCGGGGACTCCGGTCGATCATGTCATCGCGTTAGTCGACATGGTGCACGAGATGACCGATCGCCGCTCGCCCAATATCTAAGGCGAATACCGTATCTAAGGCGAATACCGTAGCTAAGGCGAATACCGTAGCTAAGGCGAATACCGTAGCTAAGGCGAATACCGTCAAGCAGCGCGCCGGGAAGAATTCGTTTGCGACGAGGTCTCGAAGGAGCTTGGGACGGGAGTCATTTCCAGTTTTGACCGACGTCTCATTTCCAAACGTGGTTCAAGTTCACGCAGGATGGTGCGGGCAGCAACGTCGCTTGCGCCTGTCCGTGCTACGCGGCTCGATAATTCGCAAAGTCGCTGGCGTTGCAGTTTTCGGTATTGTGGATCTCCCAAAAGCCGAACCATCTCTTGCGTGATCGCTTCGATGGCACGCACCGAGGATCGAGAATGGATCGATCCGTGCGATAAGAATTCAGGCATCAGTGGAGCTTGCGCGATCAAGTTCGGCAGAGACATGTAAGGACACCTTACCAACGTCTTTCCGATCGCATAGGTCGTGTTGCTCACGTGATACATCACTGCAGCAGGTTTGCCTCGAGCCATGACTTCTAAAGACACCGACCCGCTCTTCATCAACGTGCAGTCGCCGAGTTCAAGGATCTCGCTGGTTTTTCCAGAGAAGATATGGATAGGTAGACTTTGGTCTGATGCCGTCATTTGGGAGCGGCACCAGAGCGCATGCGAGTCCTTCAAGGTTGCCACCATGAATTCCACTTCGGGGAACTCGTGCGCTAGCTGCCGAATGATCTGCAACTGCATCGGCCAAATGCGGTGAACTTCATGCTCCCGGGAGCCCGGTAACACGGAGACTTGTAATCGATTGTTATCGCGCCATCGCAACATGAACTTGTGATCAAGCACATGATTGGCGACTTCGTCGAAGAACGGATGCCCTACCAAAGTCGTTTTCATTCCACGCGATTGAAACCACTCTTGTTCAAAGGGTAGGTTACATAAGACATGGTCAACGTAGCGCCGCATTTTGCGTATACGCCAAGAGCCCCACGCCCAGAGCTGCGGTGGCAAATAGTAGTAGACCGGCAGACCGTACTTCTTCGCGCGTTTTGCTATGTGCCAATTGAAACCAGGGAAGTCGACTAACACCACACCGTCGACTTCGCCGCGACGAAAACAGCCTTCTGCGATATCCGCAATCCGAAAGAATTCTCGAAGCTTAGGCAACACTTCAGAGATCCCAACAACCGCCATACTCGTCAGGTCAAAATCCAAATCGAGACCAGCTTGAATCATCTTCGATCCGCCGAATCCGCGGACACGTGTGGTCGGATCCATCCTGCGCATGCATTCGATCAGATTCGCGGCGTGCAAATCGCCGCTCGGCTCACCGACCGAAAAGAAGATCCTCTGTCCCATAACCTCGTCGACCGCATCCTGCCGGGTGGTATGTTGCCCATCGATGACCTCGTCGGGCTCTAACGCTTTGCCCACGGGTTGGTTCATCGATTCCTCCAGCGGATGTTTCGGACAGAAAGGGACGGCTCGTCAAACGATAAAGTATGGATATACGGGAAACTGCGTAGGCAAGGCAAGTCGAAGGTGGGAATATAACGACTGGAGATTCCCTGCAATCTGCTTGAAAATGCTAGCAAATCCGCACTTCCCAAGTTTGGTTCGCCGTGTTTTGGCAGGGTATTTTGGCAGGGTATTTTGGCAGGGTATTTTGGCAGGGTATTTTGGCAGGGAGTTTTGGCAGGACGTTTTGGTGGAGTGTTTTAGCAGGGTGTTTTGTCAGTATTGGCAACAGGGGTTATACTCCACAGGATCGTTGATTGTCGGTTGCCGGCAACCAGTAGCAGCAAAACGGAAAGAACATGGAACCCAGCGACAGCCAAGAGAAATCGAACTCGACTACATCGGCCATCGGTTCAAAGCTGCTTGCTAAATACGCCGACACCGATAGTTTGTTCGTTCGGAACAACTCGATTCCCACAGCAGCCTCGAAGCCGGCTGCAATTCCATTGCAACGCTTTCAGGAGCTTGAGCAAGCCATCCGGCACGCGCCGGCAAATCCCGCCCCCTATGTAGAGCTGGGGCGCACCTACATCGAGCAAGAGCGGTGGCAGGATGCGAAACGAGTATTGGAAGCTGGGGTCAAGTATTGTTCGGAGCATGAGCCAATTTTGATCCTGCATGAGGATTTGCTAGTCCACTTGTCAGCCGGCGCTCTGGAAGAAGCTCGCAAGCGACAGGCGCAGCGGCCGAGCGAGGAAAATCGTTATGCAGTGGAGCAAGCCGAGACCGATCTTGCGAACCGCCGAGTGAGTGTGTGTGCAGACCGGTTCGCTCGCCACCCGGATCAAAAGGATTTGCTGGTTCCTTGGGCAGTCGCCCTGCGGCAGCTTAATCGTCAAGAAGAAGCGGTTGCGATGTTGCAAGAGGCAGCGGAAGAGCCCGAGTTGCGAGCTCGCGCATCACTGCAACTCGGCATGTGTTTGCAAAGTCTCGAGCGGCCCCTTGAAGCCCTTGCGGCGTTCCGCAAAGCAGCCTTGTATCGCTCACCCCCACCGGACTCGATGATCAAAACGCGCGCGCTGGAACTCGCCATCTGCATCGCCGAAGAAAATCAGCTTATCGACTCCGCACGATTTTACACGCAGCAGCTTCTTGCAAATTTCGATACAGCCGAGCGCAGTACTACCGAGCGCGATCCTACCGCTCGCAATACGACCGAGCGGGATGCGTCCCAGCGCGAACTGCTTGCCGCTAACCTAAAACGCCTCCAAGAAACCGAACTTTGATTTTCCAATCCTACCTTTAACCTACCTTTAACCTACCTTTAACCTACATTCTCCTTTCCCTTTTACACCCAGTAGAGTAACCAACATGTCAAACCATAGTTCATTGCATTCCTGTCAATCGCTTGCGAAGAGCCGCACCAAGCAGACAGCCAAGCGAGCCACCAAGCTCTTTTCAGCGATGCTGCTGATCGCTAGTGCTTTCCAATCCCCTTTAGCGATCCAAACCCTTCATGCAGAACAACCAGCCAATCAGTTGACCCGCGCCGAGACGGTCGCAGGCTGGAAGCTTTTGTTCGATGGCTCGTCGACCAATGGATGGCGCAACTACAAGAAAGACGCTTTGTCCGAAGGTTGGAAAGTCGTCGATGGAGCGATTGTTCGCGAAGGGAACAATGCCGGTGACATCATCACTGATAAGAAATACAAGTACTTTGAGCTTTCGCTCGACTACAACATTTCCAAGGGTGGCAATAGCGGACTTATGTTCCACGTCACCGAAGACAACCCGGCCCCTTGGCAAAGTGGGCCAGAAGTTCAGATCCAAGACAACATCGACGGGCACGATCCGCAGAAAGCGGGTTGGCTGTATCAAATGTTTCAGCCCTACCCGATGCGATGGGCCGGTGAGACGGAAATGCCAGATGCGACTCGTCCACCAGGAGAGTGGAATCAACTCTTCTTGCGTATCTCCCCACGTGGTTGCGAAGTGAGCATGAACGGAGTGGTCTACTACCAATTCCGTCTTGGTGATGATCGCTGGAAGGATCTTGTTGAGAAAAGCAAATTCAAGGAGTTCCCAGGATTCGGCAGTGCAGGCGAAGGCTACATTTGCTTGCAAGATCACGGCAATAAAGTCGCGTTTCGAAATATCAAGATCCGGGAGCTTGCAGACGACGGATCAATCTCGCCACCTGTCGATGGCAAACTGGAATTGGCCACCACACTCGCATTCCCGAACCTTCAATGGGAAGGCTGGGAACCGGTCGACGAAGACGGCACTGCGAACACCCCACGCCGAACACTTGAATTGACCTTTGCTCCTGGAGATTCCAAGCGTCTGTATGTGATGGATCAGAGCGGTACGATTTACACATTCGAAAATGACTCCAACGTCCAAACCGCTAATGTCTTCATCGATATCCAAGATCGGGTGAGCAAGTGGAATGCACCTGGTGGAAATGAACAAGGCTTGCTCGGACTTGCGATGCACCCGAAGTTCACTCAGAACGGTGAGTTCTTCGTCTGTTACACCAAACCTAAAACGCACGAATCGGTCATTTCCAGGTTTCGCGTGATGGGGGACAACAAGCTCAAGGGTGATCCTGCGAGCGAAGAGGTTTTGATGGTTGTTCCGCAACCGTTCCAAAATCACAACGGGGGAGCGATCGAATTCGGCAACGACGGATATCTGTATATCGCTTTTGGTGACGGTGGAGCACGCAACGATCCGCAAGCCAACGGACAGAAGCGCTCCCAATTGCTCGGTTCGATCTTGCGAATCGACGTCGACAAGAAGTCCGATACTGCCGCTTATCAAATCCCTGCAGACAATCCATTTGTCGGCGTCGAAGGAATTCGTCCGGAGATTTTTGCATACGGGTTGCGAAACCCTTGGCGAATCGCTTTCGATCGCAAGACAGGTAATCTTTGGTGCGCCGATGTCGGCCAAGACCTCTGGGAAGAAGTCAACGTCATCAAAAAGGGTGGCAACTACGGCTGGAGTGTCCGCGAAGGGGCTTATGCGTTCGGTAACCGCGCAGGCGGGCCGGATGCTGCGAATTCCATCGACCCGGTATGGGCTTACGATCACAGTGTTGGCAAGTCGATCACTGGCGGACGGGTATATCGCTCCAATCGCATCCCAAGCTTGCAAGGCAAGTACCTGTATGCCGACTATGTTTCCGGCGGCATCTGGGCTTTGAGCTGGGAAGACGGAGCGAAGGAAGCGATGCGTAATGAAGAAGTCGTCGCAGGTGGATTACCCGTCGTCGCTTTCGGCGAAGACGCCAACGGCGAGGTGTACTTCATGATCGACTCGGGCAAAGGCCAGTCCATCCACAAGTTCATGCAGAAGTAACGGATGCGTGCCGAGTAGACACTTGCCGTGTAACGGGCACGTGCCGATTACCGGATGCGTGCCGAGTAACCGATGCGTGCCGGGCAACTTTTCAAAGGAATGAGCTAACTAGCAATGATCCATCGCTTATCGATTCGCGGGCTTGTAGCGTTGTGTCGGTTTAGTCTTGTTTCGAACAGCCAGCTGCGTCTTCTTGGGCGCAGCTGTTTTATGTTCTGGGTCATGCTGGTTACTTGCGCGGCCGGGGCGACGAATTGCCGAGGACAAGCGGCGAATAACCCAGCGGCCATCGGGCCGGCTGAGGTGCAGCAAGCGATCGATAGTCTGGTCCAATATTTCCGATTGAACCAGAATCGACAAGCGAAGGATGGGCCGATTGGGGCATGGCAAGGGCATCAGGACTACAACACTGGGCTGACAAGCTTAGTGGTGCTGGCACTGATGAGTGCTGGCCGCAAACCGGCCGATACAGAAGTCGCTCGCGCGTTGGATTACATCCGAGGCGAGACACCGACGCAGGTTTACGAAGCGAGTTTGCAGACGATGGCTCTGTGTGCTGCCGAACCAGGCCGCGACAGGCCCTTGATCGAACGCAACGTCGCTTGGCTTATCCGAGCCCAACAAAAAGAAGATGGGGGCTGGGGCTACCGTCAGGAGCGGGGGCTCTCCGACGAATCCAATTCCCAGTTTGCGGTGTTGGCATTATGGGAAGCGAGTCGCATTGGGATCGAGATCCCCTCGGAGGTCATCACCAAAGGGCGATCGTATTGGCTGACCAAGATGAGTGGGTCCGGGACGTGGGGGTATCGAGGCGAACCGCAACCGCGCGGCAGTATGACTTGTGCCGGGATCGCTTCGATGCTAATTCTTGAGGATGCCATGGCGACCCAAGACGCGAGCATTGAAGGGGACAATATCGTTTGTTGTGGAGCGGGGCAAGCGAGCGACTACGATCCAAGTCGTTCGATCGATTGGCTTGCTCGTAACTTTTCGGTTGTGCGAAATCCGGGTTATGCCGATTGGTTCCTTTACTACATGTACGCGTTGGAGCGGGTTGGCCGGTTGACTGGTCAACGGTTTATCGGAGAGCACGACTGGTATCGCGAAGGGTGTGAAGCGATCGTCGGGCCGAAGAACTCGCGACTCAACGAGGTCGTTCAAGGAACCACAGCGTTGCAGCCTGCGGCGGCTCGAGCCATGGCACTGCTTTTCTTGAGTAAAGGTAAGCGTCAAGTCGTCATCGGTCAGTTGCAGCATACCGCGAATCCCGAGAGTCGCGATTGGAATCGACACCGTCGAAGCATCCAGCATTTGACCGGCCACATCGAGCAAGCTTGGAAACGCGATTTGGCGTGGCAAACACTTCGAATCGATCGGGCCAATCTGGCGGATTTGCTGGAAACCCCTGTCCTGTTCATCAGCGGGAGCGAAGAATTCTCCCTTGCACCACAACAGCGACGGATGCTTAAAGAGTATGTCGATCAAGGTGGATTCATCTTTGCGGAAGCTTGCAACGGCAATGGGTGCAAGGGAGATGCTTTCGATGTCTCGTTTCGCCGCGAGATGGAGTTGATCTTCGACAAACCGTTTCAAAAGCTCACGCCGAATCACCCGATCTGGACAGCGGAATCGAAGCTTGATCCGAACGCACTTCCAGATGATTTTTGGTTGTATGGCATCGATGCTTGTTGCAAGACCAGCGTCGTCTACAGTCCTATTCCGTTAAGCTGCCGCTGGGAGCTTGCGAGGCCTTATGGCTCGAAGCTCAAGACATCGAAGAAGATTGCCTCTGAGTTAGAGAACTGCGTAAAGGTTGGTCTTAATGTCGTCGCTTATGCGACGGGCCGCGAGCTCAAAGACAAGCTTGATGCGGTCGAGATCATTCAGAGCGACACCAACCGACAGATACTTGATCGGGGCATGCTGACCCTACCAAAGCTCATGCACAGTGGAGGTGGGGACGAGACTCCGCGTGCTTTGAGCAATTTAGTCGAGATCTATCGGCGCGAGACGAAGTCGCTTGTTGACCCCAAGACCCCCAAATTGACCGCTACGAGTACCGAGTTAGAGAAGTATCCCGTGGTGTACATCCATGGGCGGACCAAGTTTCGTTTTTCGGAGGAGGAGCGAGCTGGGTTGCGGATCCACTTCGAGAATGGCGGGATGATTTTGGGGGATGCGATCTGTGGTTCGGAGGAGTTCAGCAAATCGATCAAAGAGGAGTTTGCAGCGGTATTGCCTGATGCAAAGTGGCAGACAATACCGGCGGATCATCCGTTGTTGCTCAAGGATGGACCTGGGGGCTACGATTTAAGATCGGTGGTGCTCATTGACCCGGGCGCGGGTGAGAATGATCTTGGGAAAGCCCGTCGTGATGGCCCGGCCGAGATAGAAGCTTTGATGTGGCAAGACCGCATCGTGATGCTTTATTCACCCAATGATTTGAGTTGTGCGATGGAGAGCAAGCACTCGTTGCAGTGCAGGGGGTATGTACGAGAAGATGCGTTTCGCATTGGCGTGAACTTGATCCTCTACGCCCAGTTGCACTGATAATCCCAGCTGCACGCAAAGATTCTTTGCGTCTTTGCGTTGAGCCATGCGCACAAGACAGGGCTTGCTTCCTCCGCTTGGCTCCCCTTGTTCCCGCGGGCGGGAGCAAGGGGCGGGGGGGATGAGGGTGCGAAAAGCACTGCACCACGCTCGATGCTGCCTGCTGCGCTGCAATGATCCGTAGGGTGTGGTGAAGCGGTCGGCCGATCATTTCCCACCTACGAGTGACAACTCAATCGGCGTTCATTGCATCCGCCACCTTCAAAACACCGACCGCGAAACCCACCAGCGGTAACTGTTAACTTTTGGCCCAAAGCCTAAAGCCCAATGCCATCCGCTCGCTTGGCTCCCCTTCTCCCGCGGGCGGGAGCAAGGGGCGGGGGGGATGAGGGTGCGAAGAGCACTGCACCACGCTGGATGCTAACATTTGCACATCAATCATGAGTACGATCAGCAGGATAGTTATCGCGCTCCATGTAGTTCGCAAAACACAAACTGCGCGTGTTCACCCACCTTATCCCCCGACCCCTTCTCCTCCCCCGGGAGGCGAAGGGGAGTTACGAATAAAGGTGTTCCGCTCCGAGCATTACACCAAATGATAATGATTCGGCTTTCTTT
>CAIJIZ010000623.1 GCA_903820735.1 uncultured Pirellula sp. | reverse complement strand
TGCGCGGCGATCAATAAGATCTATCACAAAGGTTTCGAGGATGGTCGATCCTGGAGTGAGCCTCACTGGTATTCATCGGGCCGAGCGGTCGATACGGACGCCGTTGATCAATCGAAGAGGATTGTCACCAAGCATGATGTCGCGGTCCATGAGTATATGTCACCGAAATCGGTGGAAGAAAAAGATGAGAAACGGGGCCCCGCCTTTGAAGTCAGTGACAAGGAGGAGGTTGACTTGCCGGATGGAGCTGCGGCGGCGGAGGCCCTCGGTCGATTGTCCAGTTTTAAAAAATCAGGGAAGCCATTCTTCCTCGCGGTTGGATTTGCCAAACCGCATTTACCTTTTGTTGCACCGAAGAAGTATTGGGATCTTTACGATCCGAATGCGATTCCTGTTCCGGTGATCGATCAACTGCCCGAAGGGAGTCCGTCGTTTGCCGGACACAGTAACGGTGAATTGCATAAATATCCCGGCGTGCCGAAAGAGGAGCCGATTCCGGAGGAGTACGCGAAGAAGCTTCGGCATGGCTATTACGCTTGCGTCAGTTACGTAGACGCACAGATAGGTAAAGTACTCGATGGGCTTGAGCGCGAAGGATTGTCCGGGAATACCGTTGTCGTTTTATGGGGGGATCATGGGTGGCAGCTTGGTGATCACGGGTTGTGGCACAAGCACACCAATTTTGAGATCGCGACGCGCGCGCCATTGTTGATCAGCGTTCCGAAGTCGCTCGGTAGCTTAGGTGTAGGCAAAAAGTGCGATGTACCTGTGGAGTTTGTCGATGTGTATCCGACCCTGGCGGAGGTGTGTGGATTGCCGGTACCATCTAAACTGGAAGGAAGCAGTTTAAAGGATTTGCTTGACGATCCGTCGATTTCGAGGAATGACATCGCCATCAGTCAATACCCGAGACGGGATCCCGAAAGCGGTAAAGATTTGATGGGCTACAGCATTCGCAATAGTCGTTGGCGAGCAACTTTTTGGCGAGAAAGAAATGGTGCGGAGATTATCGCTACGGAACTGTACGACGAACTGAACGATCCGAGCGAAACGGTAAGCGTTGCGCAGGTGCCTGAGCATAAGGCAGTATTGGAGTCATTGGCAAGTCATTTACCGCCGATCGGATCAGCCGCGGTGGAGAGGACGTCTGAGAAGCCTAAGAAGGTACGTGATGCTTCGCCCTGATTCAGCATCGCTTTCGAGTTGTTTCGAGTTGTTTGCTATTCGTAATAAGCACTGACTTATGCTGAAGCTTGCGTTGGAAGGCGGAATCGAGATAATAGCCCCGAACGTTAGGCGGGCACCAACCGTCACGAAGCAGCAACATATCAATAGTGATTCGAAGATACAAAATGCGCATTAGGCACCAACGATTCGGCAATCGGATATCTCACTCGAGTGGACCGGCGAGCGATAATGCAGTTGTTCGTTATTGCTGCCTTGTAGTACTTGTTGTTTGTTCTGCTGCTCGAAACCAAGCCCAAGATGTTGTCGTTGAAGGGGAACATTCGGGCAAGAAAATTCGAGCTAATGTTACTGGCTCTGCAGTTGATCCTTTTGCAGGGACCTATAGCGATCCGGCGGTTCCATTGCTTCGGCTCCCTGCGCAATTCCGATCGAGGCGTTCGACGGCAAACATCGCTACGACTTCGGACCAAACCGTTGAGGTTTTGAACATCAACGGGCCGGGATGTGTGCGGCACCTATGGTTTGTATTTGCGGAGAAACAACTCGATGATCTAGAGATTGAAATTCAAGTGGACGATGCGCTCGAGCCACAAGTACGAATGCCGTTTCGGTCATTTTTCGGGGTTATGTTAGACTTCGAGGAATACCATATTGCCAGCGCGGGAATCGTGAATTTCCCGAATTTCACTGTGACCAACGATCCGTTCATTCCCCCGAAGGCCTCACCCGGGTGGAATTGTTATT
The DNA here is from genome assembly GCA_903820735.1 of uncultured Pirellula sp. Taxonomy (GTDB): domain Bacteria; phylum Planctomycetota; class Planctomycetia; order Pirellulales; family Pirellulaceae; genus JBKCUI01. The sequence continues at coordinate 10,288 of CAIJIZ010000623.1, read as the reverse complement.
TACCGATCCCGTTCGCCAATGGATGCAAGATTCGGTTGAGGGGTAAGTCCCCCAAGAACGGTGCTGCGATGTTTGACTGGCAGCAGTACGACGCGGATACCGAGTTAACGTCCTTGCGTTTTCACTCGCAGCGAAATATTGCGCTGCCAGCCTCGGCAGCGAAGCCATTTCCGATCGTGGAGACGCAGGGCGCTGGTTTTCTTGCGGGCTATGTGATGGGTTGGCGTCAGAAAGATCATGCAGACATGGTATTCCATAACAGCGGTACACGCATGTTGATCGATGGAGAGACAGATCCTCATGTGATTTGTGGAGCCAACGTCGAGGATGATTTTGGGTTTTCGTGGGGGTTTAATCAGTATCAGACGCAGTGGGCTGGATGTCCTTACCGGGAGAATCGAGGTCGCAACGACCAAGATGGAGTCTTTTACCGATTCTTTGGACCGGATCCGATCGTATTTCGTTCATCGTTGCTATTTACTTCCAATGCTCGTCCTGATGATTACGAAGCGGTCAGTTACTTTTATCAAGTTCCCCAAACAAAAGCTTCGGGGGTAGAAACACCAATGGATTGGGTGTCGATCGGGTTGATTGCCGACGGGGCGACTTTCGATACGTTCCAACAGTACTCCGAAGATGTAATCCGCTTGCTATCTCAACCTGCGTTGCCTGCGAGCATCAAGATTGGCACGACCGACTATCCACTGAATAAGCTTCAGAGTGAGCATGGTTGGGTCAGACTCGAGCACACCGTTCAGCATCGAACGGCATATCCACCGACCGATCATTCCTACTACATCAGAACCGATTTGCACAGTGATTCCGATCGATTAGCCAAGCTACGGTTAGCATTGGACGACTGGGCGATTGTTTGGCTCAACGGAGAGAAGCTTGCGACTCTCGATCATTCTCGGGGTTTCGATACGGCCTTGATTCCAGTGCAATTGAAAGGTGGGGACAACCAACTGGTTATAAAAACGAACAACAAGCAGAACACAGATCGGTTGATATGGGTGATTAATTGTTGTTTGGTGGAGGATTGATGGGGGCCTTGCCCGCATACTTCTTGCGACCCTCAGTTGGGAGAACTATTTCTCCGGGCGTGAGCCGTGGTGGTATCAGAAGGTATACTTGATGGGATGAATTCTAAACAGAAACATCCGGGCTATGGTCATCGAGATAACGAAATCGCAAAGCTGCTTTCGGACTTGGATCTTACAGAGTCCCTTTTGTTGTTTGATTGTTTGCGAGAGGTGCAGTTTTGGATCAAGGATGCTCAGGGGCGGTACCTGCGTGTGAATCGAACGTTTCAGCTGGACTATTCGCTTGGGTCGGTGAGAGAAGCGATTGGCAGGACGGACCACGATCTTTCTCCTCCGTGGATTGCCGAGGCATTTCGAGCGGACGATGCGTTGGTCTTGGGTGGGCAGAGAATTGTAAATCGGATCGAGTTAATCAGCGGTTACGATCGAGTGCTACGATGGTATCAGACCAACAAGCTGCCATTGAAAAATCATCGAGGGGATTTTGTGGCAACGGCGGGGATCGCGACGCTACTGCCTGATTTGCAGGGGCCATCTTTTCCATTACCACAGTTGGCACCGGCCTTGGAGGTAATGCAGAATGAGACCAGGACTGCGCTGACAAATGCGGAGCTTGCAAGCCTAGTGGGGCTTTCGGTCAGTGCATTTGAGCGGCAGTTCCGGTTGCATCTGCATACGTCTCCAATGCAGTTCCATCGCAAGCTGCGATTAGCGAGAGTTGCTGCCGCCTTAATTCAATCCCCGAACACGATTGCTGAAATTGCTCATAGGTTTGGGTTTAGCGATCAGGCACATCTTTCTCGACAGTTCAAGGATATGTACGGTTCCACCCCGAGCTCTTGGCGCGAGAAACACGGTGGATCGAAACATCTTTAAACGCCGCAATTATTCAAACAAGCTGAGCCGCCATTCAAGACACGTGAGCGTTAATCGGTAATGATATCGAGGACTTTTGGTCGGTATCAACATCCATGCGAAGAGTGTCCGCGAATGATGAAAAAATTCAAATCAGCCCTGTTGTTGTCGATGCTTGTTCTTTCCGCTCAGTCAGGCGTTCGACTATACGCTTGGAGTTTCACGGCAGAAGTAGCCGAACAGGACGATGGAGCGAGCGAACAGAAGCACAGCGATCAGAAGCACAGCGATCAGATTAAAGTTTGCCAGGTTGGTTATCTACCAGAAGAGACCAAAACAGCAATTCTGACAGGGGAAGCTCAAGGGCAAGTGGTTGTTCGCGAATCGGACAGCCATAAGATTGTCGCATCGCTTACGGTTGGAGAGGAGTTGTTTGATTCCGATACGGGGGAGAAAGTACGAATTGTCGATCTGACAGAGGTTTCGAAATCGGGTCGCTATTACGTCGATGTTCCGGGCGTTGGAAGGAGTTTTGACTTCAATGTAGGGGGAGACGTTTTCGTCAGCACCTTTCAGAAGTCGATGCTTTTCTATACAGGCCAACGATGTGGTACAGCAGTGCGGCTTGGTGGTGATTTCTCACAATATCATCATTCAGAGTGCCATATGTCGGATGCGCACATGGATGCATCGACAGGTCGAGAGGGGACAAGATCAATCACTGGAGGTTGGCACGATGCGGGGGACTTTGGTCGCTACACCATAAACTCTGGTATCTCGATGGGTACTCTTTTGTGGACGTACGAGTTGGACTCTGAAAAGCTTCATGGTATCGAGTTGATGATACCTCAGTCTGATGGCTCTTTACCGCAAATGCTCAGCGAGATCCGTTGGAATTTGGATTGGATGCTCAAGATGCAGGATGAGAGCGGAGGGGTGTGGCACAAAGCCACCACTGCCAAGTTCCCCGGATCGATACTTCCGGAACGAGATAACGCGAGAATGTTGATAGTTGGTAGCGGATATGAACCTTATTTGACGACACAAGCCACGTGCAATTTTGTGGCGGTAGCCGCGATCGCTGCACGCGTGTACCGACCGTTTGATCCCGACTATGCCGATCGATGCTTGACGGCGGCTAAACGCGGTTGGGCTTGGCTTGAATCGACACCGGATAGTCATTTCAAAGCCAATCCCAGAGGTGTCGAAACGGGAGCATACGAAGACGACGATGCGAACGACGAAAGGCTTTGGGCTGCGGTGGAGCTTTTTCGTACCACCGGTGATACGGTCTACCATGAGTACTTTCTAAGCCACTATGGTCGAGTGCGGCCGATGTTCAATTCAGGGTTTCCACACGAGTGGAAGAACGTGCATGCATTAGCACTTTACGGTTACGCGCTAGAGGGTCGGAGCGAAGTTGACACGGAAGTGCAAAAAGCAATTCGGCAAGAAGCTTTAACGGCAGCCGATCAGATCGCCATGCGGATACAGACGAGTGGCTATCGAGTTCCGCTGACGACGGATAATTACATCTGGGGTTCGAATGCCCTAGTTGCAAACTACGGCATGATGCTACGGCTTGCGAATCGGATTTCACCAAAGTCCCAGTACAGCGATGCCGCCCAAGATTGCCTCCATTATTTGCTTGGTCGAAATACGTTTAATACAAGTTTCGTAACACAAGTCGGTAGTCGCTGGGCGATGAATCCGCATCATCGACCTAGTGAAGCGGACGATGTTCAGCAGCCATGGCCAGGCATGTTGATCGGAGGACCGAATGCTCAAAATGCGACTAAGAAGAGGCCGCCCGCTCGGCAGTGGGATGATGTCAAAGAGAGTTTTACGACCAACGAAGTCGCAATCAATTGGAATGCACCGTTGGTGTTCTTGCTCGCAGAAGCGTTGCCGAACCACGCGACAGCCGCAGCGGTGGATTCTGGAATGCAAATGGAGGGGGCTTATGTTTGGAAATCCGATTGCAGCGGAGAAGGGACTTTTGTTAATTCGACTCATCCGATTCTTCCTGGTCACTATGAGTACGTAGTCGACCCGGCCGGTACACAGCTCGTGTTTCGAGGGAGGTTGACGGATGCTTTCAAGGTTGATGATCCGGAATCGGTGCATCTCCATCCTGACATCTATTTCGATGAGTTTCACCCGGGGAGTTTTACCGTCGAATTTGATGTCTGGGTGGACGACTTGGTGCCGGAGGAACTCGGTCCATATCGAGAAAAGCCATGGTTGAATGTATTGACGGTTTTCGATCGAACGACGCGCAGTGGCGATGAGCGTTTCGAGCCATCGGTGATGACGAATTTGGTAGGCAAGCCGGGTGCTTATTATTTGCAGACTTATTCCATTTCGCCGCAAGATGGCGGGACGTTTTTTGAAAAGGGAGCGACGACGCCCATCTTTCCTATTGGGCAATGGGTATCGATCAAAGTGGATGTCGATGTGAAGTCAGCAATCGTTCGCACGTATCAAAATGGAGAGTTGGTTTCCGAAGGTCCATACAAGAGTCGTCCCGGGATAGCCGGTGCGCACATGGGGTTGTATACCAATAAGCTCATCGAACAAGCGACCGTATATAACCGAGCTTGTCAAATCTCGGTTCACTCTTCTGCGGAGCCCCAACCAACTCAACACGTTCAGGGGGAGATGTTGGTCAATGGTGATTTTGCTGATGGGGTAACCCAATGGCAAGTCGAGCAACAGAAGGGGGTGAAGGCCAATACGAAGTTCGTAAATGAAGGTCCGGAAAGCGAGTCGGCGATGCGGATCGAAGTGGAAACGATTGCTCAAGAGCCATGGCAATTGCAGCTCTATCAAAACGAGATCGCCATTGAAAAAGGGAAGTCGTATACGTTAACCTTTTGGTGCAAATCGAATCGTTCTGGGAGTTTCAAGACCATCTGCATGCAGGATCACGAACCATGGGAGCATTCGACGGAAAAAGAGATCAACGTAACGACCAAGTGGCAGAAAGAGGAATTTACTTTTATCGGTCCTTGGGATGACGAGAAAGCTCGTATCACCTTTACCAACCTTGCGAGCGACGAAGGGCGGGTTTTTTGGTTTGCGAACTGTTCGCTGCGAGTTAGTGATTAATGCAGGTTGCTGATGAAGCAGGTTGGTGATGAAGCAAGTTGGTGATGAAGCAAGTTGCTGATGAAGCAGGTTGCTGATGAAGTGGAGGGATTCCGGACTGCCAGTCTGTTATTGTTGATGTTGTGACTGTTTTGCTTTGTTGACCAAACTGAGCTGCTAATTTACAGTAAGTCGAACCGTTGAGTAATCAAGGTATGAGGACACGAATGCGAAGCGTTGGACGGTGATTCCACGGATAGGTTGTTGAGAAAACGCCGATATGTGCAACAGCCAAGGGGATTTATTGTGGAATGGGATGACGAAGGCGAAGTTGCTGATGCGGACTATAACCAAGCTCGCTTTCCTATCGAACACAGCTTTCCCGAAACCGGCTATGAGAAACTCGACGAAGCACGTAAGGCGATTCGTCGGGAATACCGAGACGCATCGAAGTGGAAGCGACTACGTTGCCGCCGAGTTAGGGAGGTTTCGGCATCTGAGTCGGGAACCATCTTCGAACTGGAGATTGGCCATTGCGTTGAATTTGACTGGACTTGGGAAGGTTCAGTGGCATTCCGTCCACTGCTGCTGAAGGAGTTCGAGGGATCCCAGGCCGACATATACCATCATGGATCCCTGGAACCCGATGTCGATGACTCCATTCTGTGGTCGGGAGAGGTGTTGGAGGTTGACGAAACTTCTGGCCGCATCTTTATAGTTGTCAGCAATCCAGAATATCCTCCGCGATGTGGTTCATTTTATGTGCGGCCCTTTGAGTTTCTTGCGTTTCTCGATGCTGTATTTAACGAACCGTACTTCGAGTCGATTCGCCAATACCTGCCGGCTCGATTGTCGGCAACGACAGGTGGTGTTCACCCTGAGATAGCAGAACCTGCGGAGGTTGGCTTAGAGGAATTGCGTTCGTGGTGGGCCAAGTCTTGGAGCGTTCTTTGGGGGCCTCCCGGGACAGGCAAGACGTATACGACAGGCCAGCAGGTTGCGAGGATTTTAGAAGATCCCACGGAACGGGTACTTGTGGTATCCACCACGAATCGAGCTACAGATTCGGTGGCCATTTCGATTGGTCGCGCGGCAAGAAACCTCGGGTTTGATTTGTCGGCTGGGCAAGTGCGGCGGATTGGTAAAGGTGCATCCTTGAAGAGGGTTGAGGAAGAAGAGCTAACCGAATTGCTCAAAGGAACAGAGACTGAATATCTCGCTCAGATCGAGGGGATTGCCACGGAACTCGCACGAACTCAGGACTCAGAGGTGAAAGCTGGCTTACGGCTGAGGATCAAAGAGATTCGTGAAGCAATGCTCGATGCTGCCAAGCGAAATTTCTTGGACATCAACGTGCAGGTTGTGGTCAGCACAGCGTTCAAGGCTTCGAGTTTCCTGAATCAGGATGAAGTAAAAGACGAGTTAACCCAGGGCAATTGTCCCTTCACAACCATTTTCATCGATGAAGCGGGTCTTATGTCTCGCGTCGCCATTGCCGCGTTGTCCTTACTAGCCAGTCGGCGTGTCGTATTGGTTGGAGACTCAAAGCAGCTTGCTCCGATCAGTCGCATCAGCCGAATCCTCGAACCCTCTCAGGGGAATTGGCTTGCGCGAAGTGGACTGAGTCATCTGGATCAAATTAGCAAGCCGATTGCTGGAGTTCACGTATTACAAGAACAACGGCGAATGCACGCTGATGTGTGTGAGGTAGTCTCTCGATTTCAATACGATGGCTTTTTGAAGACGGCAACCGAGGTTGCCAACCGTCAGTTTACCCTTCCAAAGCTACTGAAGGACCAGCCTAGAGCGATATGGTATGTGTTGGATGACGATTCGGATGATCTACCATCGATCCGTGCTGAACGGGGAGCAGGCAATCGCAGTTGGATTCGTACCGCGACATCGAAGGTACTCAACAAGTTATTCTCTGACCCGTCCTTTCGAATCGCAAATGGCTTATTCATATCCCCCTTTAAAGCGCAAGCCAAAGATATTCATTCCTACTTCGCTAAAAACGATTTGCCATCGTGGAGTGCATCCACAGTACACAGTCAGCAAGGGGCAGAAGCAGACATCGTTATTTTCGATTCGGTCAATGCAGGTAGCTACGGTTGGGCATACGATGAATGGAAACGCTTAGTCAATGTCGCACTGAGTCGATCCCGTGAGTCATTGATTGTGCTTGCAAGCCGAGCCGAAATGGAAGAGCCCTATCTTCGGCCGTTGCTCAACCAGTTGGTACCTAAGGTCGCAAGGAGGCGAGGAAACCAACTGACTTGGGAAGAGGTTCCCGTGAAGGCAGCTTATCGAATACCTGTTGTGGCGGAATCGGCATCTGCGTATCGATTGGGCTCTGAGTTTGAGAAACGCAAGGAGCTTCGTCCGGTGCTCTCCAACGAACAAGAGCGTCTGTGTGGTTTGGAACTTGATGGCAAGCCCCGACTTGTTCGTGGGGTAGCTGGGAGTGGTAAAACCGTCGTCTTGGCACATTGGCTGATGCAGACAGTACAGCGACTTTCCGATCAACCCAACGTTCGCATTTGGGCGGTTTTCGCGAATCGATCTCTTCAATCACTGATTGGTGATTCTATCGCTTCGGCTTGGGAGAAAGCCACGGATGGTCAGTCGTTTCCTTGGGGGCGAGTGGAACTTCACCATATTAAAGAGATCTTAGAGGTTTTGCTTCCCGAAGCAGGGCTTTCCATGCAGACATTTGGGTTTGACTATGATCAAGCTGCCGAGGCTTACCTCGGTCGCATTCCCACTGGGAATATCGCTCCTCGCTGCGATGCGTTATTCATAGATGAAGCCCAAGATATGGGGCCTAATACATTGAAGCTTCTGTCATCGATTGTTCGGTGTGCAGACGCAAGCGATGAGAACAGTCGCTCGATCAATATCTTCTATGACAATGCGCAGAACATTTATGGTCGTGGCACACCCAAGTGGTCTGAACTTGGGCTCGATATGCGTGGACGTTCGACGGTGATGAAAGAGAGTTTCAGAAGTACTCGTCCGATCACTGAATTTGCCCTTAATGTCCTTTATCGGTTGCAGCCACCGGATACGAGCCCAGATCACAAGGAGCTAGTGACGCGAGGATTGATCGAACGCTCGTCCCGTAGCGGAGCTCAATGGTGGAATATACGGTTCAACCAAATTGATGGTCCAAAGCCTGAGTTTCGCCGGTATAACAGCCTAGAGCAAGAGTTCGAGGCAATTGGAGATTACTGCCGTGAACTGATCTGCGTGCAGGGAGTGCAGCCCACGGACATCTGCTTGATTTACAATGGATCGAACATTCCTCATTGGCTTGAGAAGTCGATGATGCCACGCCTTAGCGGGACAGGAGTTGAGCTATCCGTCCAGACGAACAAGCCATTTGAACGGAGTAGTAACATGTTGCTTGCAACCACCTCGCATTCCTACAAAGGGTATGACTCCGAGGTGGTCATCATTCCCAGTGTGGAACAGTACAAGGCTCAAGACAAAGGGGTGCTTGCGAACAATCTTTATGTTGCCATGACACGGGCCAGATCGGTACTGGCTATGTTTTCGCAACGATTGAATGATTCGAATTCTAAGAAACTATATCAGGTGATCGAAGAGTGCCTTGATTATCTCGAAGAAGCACCGGAGGTTGATTCTGAAATTAGTCCACAGGATGACATCGAAGAGATTTTAGAAAAGATTGGTGGTGAGCATCGCAAGTGGCTGCTGGAACTATGGAGCAGGTTGGAGGTTTCGCAAGAACCTTTGATGACCAAGACTGGAGAGGTGATAGCCGAGCCGTTATTCAAATTTCGGATTGGCAATCAGACTTATGCTTGTTTTGGTAGGGATTTACCCAGGAAGCGAGTTTTGCGGCGGCTAGAGGATTTTGGCGTGAGGCCGATTATCGCCGGTGAGTCAATCTGACCGTTGAAGCAATCTGACCGGTGAGACAATCAGAACCGTGCGAGGATGTTGCTGCCTATGAACATTGCGGTGATTACCGCGCATGCAGAGGGCTGTCATGTGTTGAGTGTTATAGCCCAGGACTGAGCGCTACCGGTGACGAACTTCAAACTCAAGACGGGGGCAGCTGTATTTCATTTAGCGAAAAGCCCCCGTCGTATCTTCCATCCTGCTATGCATAGTAGAATCAGCGTAAGGTTCATTTCTCTGCCCGAAGAATGGAAACAGCCTGGTTACGTCATCCACCGTGAATCGAAGGCGTTTATGAAACGGATGCTAGGCCGAAAAACTCCGGTTCGTGTTGCGATGATCGATGAATTTGGTACGCCATGGATATTCGCGAATACAATTGAACGCGGACGAAGACACTATCACAGTTGGGCTATCACGGAGCAAACTGGTTGGCGAATGGTAGTGCCACGCATGAAAAAGCGGTTCGGCTGACTAGCGATGAACACTTGGGGATTTTTCAACTTTACAACTGGGGAGAGAAAATGAGATCGCTAAACAAAAAGAAGACACTGACCGCTCTAGCATCATTGGCATCGATTGCATTCGCATCATGGGTACTCGTCTCTGCTCGCGACCTGAACGCTTCAACGCTTCGGTCCATCGATGGGCCTTTGAATGGCACGCAAGCAGCCGCACTCCAGCTTAGCACGATGCTAACGGCAACGTCGGCGGCCATTTTTACAGGTTCGCTTTTCGCTGCGATTATGGCAGTCCAGCCCCGCAGCGCTTGCAGTTGTCCGTCACAGTGTTGCGAAGATGAAAGAAACTGACGAAATCGCGTGAGGATTCGAACTCGCTACGAGATTTTTTGAAGCGTTGGGACTGTATAGTAACAACAAGGCAATTGATTGCACGATTGCAGTCACGGGAAACTTCCTGAAGTCAGATGGTGAACGGACTGATTTTTCTCTCTCGTGCAAGTTCGATGCAGAAAAGAAGAAAACGATCTTCGCTCCTTATTGGGCACTACCTTGAACGTCCTAAAAAAACACTGGAGCGAACGTGGGCGGGCCATTCAGTCGTCCGTTCGCTCAATTACTAAGCTAAACCTAACCATCGTTTACGTTACTTACGGTGGGCCAAAACAGAACTCCATTTTACGCTGAGCCAATACAATGCAAGTTATTAGTCAAAGAACCGGAGACAAACTGGTCGCCAAAGTCAGTGGTCACCTGAATGCATCAACGGCTCCAGAGTTCGATGCCAGTCTTGATCTGCAAGGGGTCCGAGAACTGATCCTCGATTTACTAGATTGCGATTTCATCTCAAGTGCAGGCATTCGAAGCATCATGAAGGCCAACCAGCAGATGAAGAAATGCGATGGGACTATC
>CAIJIZ010000622.1 GCA_903820735.1 uncultured Pirellula sp. | reverse complement strand
CTGCAAGCCGTTGCATGGGGGCTTCAGACGCCTGCATGGAATCGTAAATGGTAAGGAATCTTGCGGTGGGCAAATCTGGTCGTGATCCGAGTTTTGCTTTATCGGATGTACTGAAATTCGGGGAGCATGACCAAACTCCAGAGCAAGTCTTCTACATCTTCGGTCTCCAAACTGTCCCCGATCGAATCGTAGATTGCATCAAGTTCGGAGTTGTTCGGTAGACGTGCGAGAGCTTGTAAGAACATCGGTTCGATCCATGTAGTACGCCATCGTTCTCGAATTGGATTCCCCGAGGCTTTCGCATTTACAGCCGTTGGATTGGAGCCTAGAGGATTTACTCGCGACGTCGATTCTTCGTTTTGTGCGAGAATTTCATTGGATTCGATTTCGCGAATTATCTTCTGTGCTCCGAACCGCAACCATTGAGCAAGTGTCTGGCCGTTGGATAAGTCCATGGCTTCGAGAGTTGTAAGTTCTGTTGGGCGAAGAGTGACGATTTGGTCACGGTTTGGGCGACCAAGGCTGCGCATCAAAAAGTCTGCCTTGACGAGGGAAGCCCGTACCATTTTGACCTCGCCTTGGATCGCTTCGCTAAGAAGCCGAGTGATTTCATCTCGCAGTCTTGCTTCCCACGGTCCAGCGGCTTGAACTGGTGCTATCCAAGGGGATGCGGCCCTGTCGAGTTGAGCGGGGGATTGCAAGGTTCCTACTAAGCATTGCCAGTCGGTTGATGACACGATCCGCAAATTTGCCTTTTCGTTCGAGGGATCGTCTTCATTCGAGTGATCTCCCTGGTCAATGCCATCGATTAGAAGTTCGAAGAAGAGGGCCGCAGGGTTCGGACCGTTACCAGCATTCTTGGCTTCTATGAGGATCTCATTCTCACCGAGCCGAAGCAGATCTGTTGCTTGAAACGACTCGACGTTTTCCCAGTTGGTGTCTTGAGCAACAAGATTTCCGTTGATCCAGAGTTTGTAGCTATTGTCACATGTGATCGCGCCGGCTGATTTTTTTACCGTTTTGTTTGCGGGGGATTTGAGTTCGAAGATTTTGCGAAACACAACGGTTTCGTTTGCATCCGGGCCGCCTGGATTCTGAGCGCTAGGACTCCAAATCCATGTGGCAGCCTTGGAGCGATCGAATTTCTCGAAGGTGGTCGAAGGGCTGTTCTTTCCAGTTGGTGGCAGTGGGGGCGAACGAAGAACCTGGGCATCGAATTTCGTTGGTGCTGCACCGGTCAGTTGCCATACCGCATCGACGAATTGTTCAGCGGAAAGTCGTCTCGGGCGTGGCCCTTGATAGGTGTAGTCCGCCCCATCTTTTCGATCTGCCATTCGTTCGGATTGGCTTTGGTAAGCTTTCGAAGTAGCGATTGAGGCGATAAGTTTTCTCAGGTCGTATTTATTCTGAACAAATTCATTTGCCAAGGCATCTAGGAGGTCTTCATTCCACGGCTGAGTCTCCATTGCATCGGTAGGGTGGACGATGCCGTGCCCCATGAGGCGGTGCCATATGCGATTGACGATGGTTCGGGTGAACCGACCGTTTTGCTCATCGGTCATGAGCTTGGCGAGTTGTTGCAATCGCTCGGGTTGAGGGGCATCAGGATTGATTTGACCGAGCTCGGGGTAGATCCAAGCCGCTTGAGCTTGTTGACCAATCGATTTGTCGCATCGGTGGATGGTAAGTGGAGTATTCGCGTAT
>CAIJIZ010000621.1 GCA_903820735.1 uncultured Pirellula sp. | reverse complement strand
TGATGGGGTATTGGTCGACTACGTTGGAGACGAGTTATTCGCGATGTGGGGTGCGCCTGAGATACTTCCATCGCACGCTTTTTCGGCAGCAACAACGGCCTTGACGATGTTAGCACTGCGCAAAAAGCTAAACGAAAGATATGCGGATCGCGACGGGTTCGGAATCGATTTTGGGATCGGTTTGTGCACAGGGATGGCTCGGGTTGGCAATACTGGGTCGAAGCAGAAGTTCAAATATGGGCCCATGGGTCGGACGGTGAATCTTGGGAGTCGCATCCAAGGGTTAACCAAGCAATGGAAGGTTTCGGCATTGATGTCGAAGAGCACGGCGGAGTGTTTGCCAGGAGACATGGCAAAGCGTCGGCTATGTACTGCGTCGGTCGTGGGACTTGATGGTACCGTTGATCTGTACCAATTGATGAGTGAGGAAGAAGCGGACGATGAGTTGATCCGCCGATACACGGAAGGATTAGAGTTGTATGAGCGTGGGAAGAATTTCAGGGAGACCGCGAGAGTCTTTGGGGAATTGGTACAGAAGTATCCTACAGACGGTCCATCGTTGATTATGTTGGTGAGGGCCGTTAATGAGTTGGTCAATCCGGGGGAAGTCTTCTCACCGGTTTGGAAGGCTTCAACAAAGTAGGCTGATTCAACGGAATGCTCAAAGATTTAGAGAAAACCTGAAAATTTGACATTTATCAGACGACAAACAAAAATGGGAATCCGTCGCAGCCAATAGGCTTTGGTCTGTGGGGTTTCCTTAATATCCATGACGGAATCTAAAAGTTCGCTGGTTCGGAGAGACTTCTGTGTTATTCATCCGAAAAATGCGACTTCATGCAGGGCCTTTGGCCCTCTCGATCGCTTTGGTGCTACTGGGTGGATTCTGGCAGTTCGTTCTCGAACCGGCTCGATTCGATGAAGGGGTGCTAGCGAGTGAAGGTGGCAAGGTCTCCGGGAGTACTTTGGCAGGGTTGGTGATCGGGAGTCTGGCTGCTGGAATTATCTTTTTCGAGATGTTGCTTTGGCCTCGAAAGCGGCTTCGGAAGTACAAGTTAGGTCGGACGAAGTATTGGTTGGCTTATCATTTATGGTTGGGGTTGGCTTGTGGGCCCCTAGCCTTCATTCACTCAGGGTTTCGTTTTGGTGGAACGTTTACAACTGTGTTGATGGTGTTGTTGTTGATGGTGTTGGGGAGTGGGGTATTCGGTTGGTTGATGCAGGTGATCATACCGAGGTGGATGTTAGGAAATTTGCCGCAGGAGACGATCCCGAGTCAGATCGACGACGTTTCGTTGCTCAGCGCTTTGGAGAATCGTCAGATGTTGACGGTGGTTTTAGGAACGAAGCCCGAGCAAGCTGGAAAGATGGTTGGGTTGGAGAAGCATTTGGAGACACTCAAATCAGGTGGTTCGTTTGTCGATGGTTTTTCAGGCAAGCAGATCGTTGTTGGAGCGGTTCAAAGGCGTGATCCGCAGCGAACGGCGATGGGGCAAGAAGGATTCGGTGAGTGCACGCCTGCTGATCGAATGGTGATTTGGAAACAGTATGTCGAAGTGATCGAGCCATTTTTACTGCGGGGGTTTGCTGATCTCGATGGAGCAGTGAGTTTCGATAGGGGGGCGGCCAAGCTTTCGCCATTGAGAACAGTTCAGCGGGCTCAGGGTTGGTTTTCGAGTTTGCAGGAAGCGTGTTCGCAGGAAGCGATTCCAGTGGTGGAGCGATTGCAGGGAACGGTCATGCAGCGGTTGCAATTCGATGCGCAGAGGATGGCACACGCTTGGTTGCATCGTTGGGTAGCTTTTCATGCAGGGATCAGCGTATTGTTAACTGTATTGTTGGTCGTGCATATCATAGAGTCCTTAAGATACATTTAGGCGATCGGATCGCGAGGCATCGGAGATGGCGATAACAGGCAAGCAGCGTGCATCGCGAATCGATCGGCGTTATACGTCTATCGAGGATGTCTCTATTCGCTGGAAGCGATGGCTGGGGGTTGGTGGATTGCTGTTGGGACTGCTCTATGGCAGTTGGATATTGTTTGGTACTGGTAGTCGCAGGCAACTGAGCACTGGGGACTTATCCAAAGCCCATTTCGCATGGAATGAAACGGGGTGCGAGCAGTGTCATGCGGCTTTTGCGCCGATTCGCGAGGTAAGTTTCGGCCGCAGTTCGGATGTGATCGCTTTGAACAATGAGAAGTGCAGCGTTTGTCATAGGATGTCGGGACATTTTGAATCGAGGACGAAGCCCGAGGTACTCCAAAGTGAGTCCTGTGTAGCGTGCCATCATGAACATCTTGGATTCCACCATAATCTGCTTGATATCGCAGATAGTAGTTGTGTTCGGTGCCATGCCGATTTGACTCCTTACGCAAAGGATTCCACTCGGGTGCTTGCGAAGGTCACGAGCATTAGCGACCATCCAGCGTTTCGTAAGATCGAACAAGCCGAGGATCCGGGGACAATAACTTTTAGTCATGTGCAACACATGCAACCCGGTCAGCCGAAGACGGCTGGTGATGCCACCTCGCTAAAGTGGGAGGGGATACAAGATTGGTCGAATCGTTTTGCGTTGAAGCGACCTGAGGGGGCTCAGGGATTGATCCAGCTCAAGTGTAGCGATTGCCATGAGCCCGATTATCCCGGCACGAGTCAGCGGCTTTATCAACCCGTGCAATTTCAAAGGCATTGCGAGGTGTGTCACAAAACACCGGTACCGCATGGATTGGATATGGTGCGATCGATCGAAGCGGAACGCGAGCGAGTCGCCGGTGCATTGCTCAAGGAGTTCGCTGGCAACGCAGAGCAGGAAGCAACCAAACCGGATGTACTGCGAGAGGTTTTACAGAAGTTGC
>CAIJIZ010000620.1 GCA_903820735.1 uncultured Pirellula sp. | reverse complement strand
TGCCGAGTTTGGCGGCGTGCGATCGATGGCCATCTCACCCAATGGACAAGAATTGTTTGCTGCGGGTACGCACAAAGGGAGCAATCCGTTTGGAGCTGTGCATGAACCGTTGTTACTGAGGTTCCAGTGGGGGGACGGTGCATTGAGCAAATCGCACGTCTGCGATGGGATTCCCGGCGGATTGTTATACCGCGTCTGTGCGATTAACGACTCGACCGTCGGCGCCGTCTCGGGCGGATCCTCCGGTGGTATTTTGCTGTTCTTTAATAGCAGTCAAGAAAAAGAGATCCACCGTGCCGGATTACCAAGTTTAGCCCGCGATATGGATGTACACGTTGGGAGTGGATTGGTTGCCACAGCCCATTACGATCAGCATTTGAGAATCAGCGGATTGTTCGCGTAAGTTTCAATTCTCGCTTACACGCAGTCTGTAACTCTTTTCGTCGACGCTAGCGAGTTGTTCGATAGCAAGATGAGCCCGGGATGCTTGAATCTCTTCGCATTCATGAGTCATGATGATCAAAGGAACCTTGCGAGGTTCAGTAGGCTCCTTCGGCTCATGTTGAATGATCGAAGAGATTGAGATCTTGTGTTTGCCGAGTATCCCCGTGATTTCAGAAAGTACACCCGGTTCATCGGCGACTAGGAATCGCATGTAGTACCGGCCTCGTGTTCTTGGGTATGGGATCAATTCGATTTCGCATTGACGATCCGACCAGAGTTCAAGGCGTCGGAAGGTGATGTCGGTTCGGCCGGCCGCGGTGTCGATCATATCTGCAACGACTGCTGAAGCCGTTGGCATTTGTCCGGCTCCTTGTCCATGAAAGAACATATCCCCGACGGCATCACCGACGACGGAAATCGCGTTGTACGCGCCGCGTACTTCGGCCAAAGGCCGGCCTTTTCGAATCAAGGTCGGAGAGACGTGCAGTTCGAGATTGTCGTCGATTAATTGGGCGGTTGCGATCAGCCGAATCCGGTAATCTAACTTGTCTGCGTATTGAATGTCTTCAAGGGTGAAGGCTTCTAAGCCACGGCGATAGATTTCCTTCCAGTTGACTTGGACTCCAAAAGCTAGGTGTGCGAGGATTGCAAGTTTTTGAGCCGCATCGCTTCCGTCGACATCCATGGCCGGATCGGCTTCTGCGTAACCGAGTTGCTGCGCATTGAGCAAGGCGTCGGCATACTCCGCTCCTTTTTCCGACATCTGCGTCAGAATGTAGTTGCTCGTACCATTCAAAATACCTCGCAGCGAGAGGATTTGGTTTGCCGTAAAGCATTGCGTGATGTTCGCGATGATTGGGATTCCTCCCCCAACGCTTGCTTCAAAAGCAATGGTTCTGCCAAGTTCTCGGGCGCGGTCAAAAAGTTCCGAGCCGTGCTGTGCCAAGAGAGCTTTGTTGGCCGTCACAACGTCTTTGCCGGCTTCGAGAAGCTGCAACATGATAGTTCGAGCTGGCTCAATTCCGCCGACGAGGTGAGCGACGACCTGGATATCAGGGTTTTCAAGAATTTCCGATAGGTCTGTCGTCAAGATACCTTCGGGTAAGTCATCGATACCGCGAGATTTCGAAAGATCGCGGACTAGGGATTTCTCGAGCCACAGGACGCGTCCCGCATGGCGAGCAAGGCGGTCGCCATGATCGAGCAGCAATCTGGCTACCCCCGTTCCGACGGTTCCCATGCCGACGATCGCCACGTGAGTTTTTTCCATCCCGTGCCACTTATTGGAGTCGCCAGAATTAGTTTTTTTACTCAATTGCGTATCCTGTACTGAATCGGGTTTGGGGGCAATGAGGATCGGAATTCCTGCAAAAACAGCATCCTAAACCAATGGAGTAAACAAGCAATCGTAGGTTTCTGTTAGCGATCGAATTGGCGAGCTTGAGCTAGCATTTCGTTGAAATAATGCGAAGAACCGCTAAGCTAGCATACCTTGCGAGAGTTAGGCGATAAAATTGAAGTGTCGAAAAGTTAATGAAATCGCCGAAACCATTTGAGCGATTCTGTGTTGCGAATCTGATGGGTTTGGAAAGTCAATCTAGGTTCAGATGTAACTCAAGAATGCTACGGCGGGATTTGTACCGGGATTTGTACCGGGAAAGTTTCACGCAACTTACCGATTCGACTTGGCCGATTTGACTAGGCCGATTTGACTAGGCTGTTGATGGGGCACAATCCGCTGCTTAGGAACATCCAATAGATAGCCGTGAATTGATGTTCTCGAAGTGATTATGCCTGAGTGATTATGCCCAAGTGATTACGCCCAAGTGATTACGCCCAAAGGGTGAGAGTATGAGAGGTCTACAAATGCTTTCGAACGCGCGTTGGTTCTCCCTCCCCCTGCCGAGGAACTTGTGTCGTGTTTTGCTTGTCGGCCTCGTGA
>CAIJIZ010000619.1 GCA_903820735.1 uncultured Pirellula sp. | reverse complement strand
TCGTCTCCTTCTCGCATCTGTGCGTATAAAGTTGCAAACTCTGGATCCGAACTACACGCTTTGGCAACCAGTCCATCGATTAGTTCCGACTGCTTTTGATTGAACGCAGCTACACCCAGTGATTCACCCGTGCGTTGTTTGGCATGCTCGATGATCCGCTCGACGATCCGTTGCGCCTCCCGCAAATTCTCTCCCTTAACGCATGTCGCATCCGTTACTTGATGGTGTACGACCCCCAAACCACCAAGCGTGTCGCATGGCGAAGGGAAAACCACAAGATCCTCATCATAGAACTTCACATTCGAAAATTGAATCAAGTTCTCATGCTGACTACGATAATGCCACCGCAGCCTACGGTAAGGTTGAAAGGATCTTTGCGCTACCTCTAAAACCGATTCCGCATTGTCGAACTGGGTCGCGTCTTCATCATCGATTTCGTCATCGGTCTGATCAAAAAAACTGGTGGGTGGCAACTGCTTGGGATCGCCCACTACGACCAATTGCTTGGCTCGTAAAATAGCCCCAATCGCATCCTCGGGTTTGATTTGGGATGCTTCGTCCATGACGACCATGTCAAACTCCATGGTTGCGGCCGGCAAGTAGCGAGCGAGCGATAGCGGACTCATCAAAAAGCAAGGTTTTAATGCTTGCACTGCCCGTCCTGCTCTGGTCATTAATTCTCTCGTTTTGCAGTGTCGGCTTTTTTTCCCAATTTCATGGCGCACCAGACCCATCTCGGTATATTCACCGACGCGACCTCGACTATTTCCCTCTGGTGCTTGTCTCTGTAGTACTCTCTGCGCAATCTCCGTTTGCTTTCCCTGGATTCGCAATCGGTCTAGTTTCTGAAAATTGTTCCGGATGTCGTCCATCTCATTGGTCGTGAAATGAAATCCTATTTCGTTCGAATGTAGTTCTACTTCTGCTAGTCGATTAAAAAGAGCAAGCTGGTAAGCGTCGCTCAATTGTTTCTCGTCGACTTGGTCGGTTGCGGCCGCCATCGCAAAACCGTCGACGCCTGCACGTTTGCAACGCTCCATGGTTCTGCAAAAAGATAACCAAGCTGGTAGACGCGAAGCCTCCGCAGCGAGCGTCTGAACGTCCGCAAGCAGAGTTACGGACGGCGATCCTTGACTGTCTCTAAAAGACATCCAACTCGGTTCAACAACCGAAGAACTTGTTATTGAAAGTCGAGTTGTGTTCCAATCGTGCTCTGTTTGCTCAAACCTTTTCAAGGTGTTTAACAACTCGCTGCACACCGACTCACTCCCAAGTTTGTCCATCGCAGCATACGCGCTCGTTGGGATTCCAGCTTTTCGTAGGCCACCCAACCAATCGGACAGTTTTTGATAATCGACTTTTCCAGCCCGAGCTTCGTGGAGCAGCCTATACTCTGTGGATTCGGGGGTCTGCTCAATACGATGAATTTCCTTGCTCATTGCTTCAAGTCGTTTGGCGGCTACAACGCACTGAATGAGCGCATCGAACTTAGAGTTTGTACCAAGCTTCAAGTACGATGCGGATTTTTCTATATCCTGGAGCGACTTCTTCAAATCGTTCAGACTTTTCACACGCTCGGATAATCGCACCGTGCGATGCCAGTTTTCACCAAATTGCAACTGCTTCGCCCATTGGCTTTTGAACTCAGTGTCGATCGCAAGAATCGTTTGCTTGACCTCTCTGACGGAGAACTGTTGGACAAGTTCGTCGCGAACTGCCAGTAACTCATTCGCTCGCCGATGATCAATCCCCATCTTCTTCGCCGTTGATACCCAGTCGCATAGCAAGCCGATGCTATTCCAGTCAGTCTCTAAACCTTGGAATCGCTGTCCGAGAAGCTTCTGCAAAGTCGCGTTGTTTTCCAACGCCTTAAGATCTTTGTCGAACGAATACAACGACTCGAGCATCGCCAGGGTTTTTGTGTAAGTAGTTCCCTTAGGGAAAGTCGCGAATTGCCGAAGTTGCTTCCGGACCGTACGGTACTCCCCTGAAAACCATCGCAACCATGAGTTCCCATGTGTACGATACTGCTTGATCAGGAATAGCAATCGATCGGAATCTGGGGCTGATGGTATGTGAAAATACTCGTTGATCTCCTCTCTACGCTTAAGAAGATCCTCAGTCTTGGATTTCGCCTCCGATAATAGTTTTCTTGTCGAATCGGAGAACCAATCCATCTGGAAGTTATCTACTCCTTGTACCACCGAATGCTGGGTTAAGTGAACGAACCCTAGATTGCGTTCAAGGTCCTCTAAATGCTGCGGAGCAGGGAAGCCAAATGAGGTGAGTTTACCGATCGTTTCATACAGTCTCGCGAATAGGCTTTCGATCTGACTAATCCAAGCCGTTAGTTCCGCAAGTTTCCATAACTCGGCATCTTTTGGAAGGGACTGCCAATAATGCTCATTCAAGCCCGCGAAACGGACTGTAGCGTGTTCGTATGAGTGATTGCTTGGATCCAAATGGTGCTTAAGTATCCCATCAGCCTGATTTGAATCGTTGACCAGTTGCTGAATGTCGATCGCTTGTGTTTGAATCTCTTGATCGATGAGGCTTTGAAAACCAAGCGTTGGCTTCGCGGGTGGATTTGTCAGTGATGGTTCTAATTTCTTCGCTGAACATCCCCCGAGAAACGTGGCCGTTGACTGTTTGCTTTCACCGAGAACCGTTGAGATACTTGTGAAACACTGTTCAAGTTGGGTAGCGGCTTGTCGAAGGCTCGGTAACAAGTCTACGATCCGATCCGACTCCGCAGGAGTGAGATCCTTTGGGAAAAACCCCCACCATGCGCTTTGCTTCGGCAAATCGTATTGGCTTGAGGCCTTTGAGAAAGCTTGCAAAGATTGAACTGCTTCTTCGAATCGTGGTTGGTCTAAATTGCAATCCACGTCGATATTTCTTAGCAGCGGTATTTCGCGTTGGCGAAGTTGCACGACGCGCCAGAACAGGTCATACAACGGTTCATCGTAGGGGCCGATTCTTTTGCTAGATGCTTTGAGGTAGGCATACAATTTCGCTCGATAGGATTCATGGTGCGAGCGGTCGCGTGAAGTTTGCGGTTGGATATCGCTTTGTCGAGCCAATCGCTCGCCGAGCGATTCATAAATCTTTTTCGGGGAGACCGCGTGTCCATGCAATTCAAGACAAAAATCGGCAAGGCCTGCTTGAGCGAGGCGTTTGTGAACAACCTCGAGAGCTGCCAGTTTTTCTGCAACGAAAAGAATCGTCTTACCTTGTTCCATTGCGTGAGATATCGCATTGGCGATTGTCTGTGATTTTCCTGTACCCGGTGGGCCTTCGATAACGAGGCTTTTGCCGGCAGCGATATCCGCGAGAGCTGAGATTTGTGAGCTATCGGCATCTAGAGGTAGTTCGATATTTTGAGCGATTGGATGCTCATCAATTTGGTAATCAGGTGCGTATAGCCCAGATCCGCCGGCTGAGTCGTTTCCCGAGATGAGTCTAGAGGCGAGCGATGATTCGCTGATCGCATTGGATTCGGCCCAAAGTTTTGGATCAAGATCCACAAACATCGATAACTTGTGGAACGAGAAAAACCCCAGAAGCATGCTCTCGTCGACTTGCCACGTAGCTTTAGCGGCGATCGATCTGCGAACCTCTTGAAGGTATTCTGAAGGTGCGATGGATTCGTCGTAATCGGGAAGCTTAATAGCAAAATCAGATTCCAGCTTTTTCCGTAGGCTTGCGTTGGACTGGATTTCATCTTCGTTCCATAGGATCTTGTAGTCCAGTCCGCCTCTGGGAGAGATCGTTTGTTCGAGTTGGATGGGGATGAGGATCAAGGGAGCACGACGGAAGTCCGATTCTTCATTGTTCGTTTCGGACCAGTGAAGGAATCCTACGGCAAGGTGTAGGTAGTTAATCCCGGTTTCCTCGATCGAGGTTTTTGCGTCGCGTTGCATACCGCGAAGCAGCCCTTCAAATTTCTCTTCGGAGCATACCGTGGTTAGGGTGTTATCCAAGATCGGCGGCGGCTCCATCGCCTCTTTCCGTGGAGGTTGTTTTACGGAAGCGATAGTTGTCTTAGTTGATTCCGGAAGGAGTCTAAGCCAGTTGCTTGCGTTGACCAGTCGATCATAAGCCGCATCGACAGAGACCGGCGCGATTTCAACGGTTTTCCGCTTGCTGATTCGGTAGTTCAGTAGGGGGTTCCGCAGGCTCGAGTCGAGAAGTTTGTCACGGAATCGAAACAGTTCCGTTTCGAGCGCCAGCGGTTTCGGGGCCATCGCGATAGTTCTTCGGGGGTGGAGAAAAGCGGGGAGTGTGCGAATTTCACAAAACCCCAACATTTTATCCTATAGGATCATGGCCAGCAACTAATCGCAGCCGTTGGACAACGAAACCATCAAAACTCAGCGGTCCAACATGATCCGTGGGAATTCCTGATAGATCGAACGTCTTCGAACGTCATCGGACGTTTGATTCGAGGCTTGCCGAGACTGTGTAACAATTAGCCAATGGAGTAAAAGGAGTGACTCAATGCCCACGTAAGGTCATAAGAAAACTTATCATGGCAACGTTCATCGGGACCACGAAAATTCCTTATCGCTTTCCCCTTAGAGTTGTTCAAGCAAATGGTGATTTTCATTCTCGTTGGAGTGATGAAACAATGCGGCATCACCGATCTACCGATCCATCAAGCCGCCGTCCCGCCTCCCCTTGGACAGTCTCGGTCAGCAAATTAGACGTCCCAGCCGAAGAGATCCAAGTGAGGATCAACAGTAAGATCATGTCGATAAAACGACGAGCGGGAGGCTATCGCAACTTCAAAATTGATCCGATGGGGAATGTATTCCTCCAGTCGTTGTTTCTCTTTTCGGGTTCGCATTCTACGGTTTGCTATTAATCGACGATTTCTTTTCCAACGCTGCCTTGAGCTGATCCATGGAGTACTTGTTGGCTGGTTTGAAAAACGCTCGCATTTTCTTGGATTGTTCAGAGTCGTTGTAGCCAAGCCCGACAATTGTGATTTTGGTTTTTGAATCTGAAACTTTTGCAAAGTAGAAGATGGACCAGGTTTCTTTGGCGGCGTCAACAAATTCAAAGTCCTCGGGAAACGTCGTCGCCTTTATCGATAGCATGCGCTTAGGGTCGTAGCAAAGAATCGTGTTTTCAATCGTGGTTAAATCACCGAGCTTGCCGTCCTTGTTGTAATTTGCCCGCCACTTGCCGCCGATGCGAAAGTCGATATCCGCAAGAGGAGCCACCCATGACTTGAGCCCATCGGTTGTTGTGAATGCATGCCATACATCGTCAACATTCGCCTCGATCTCAAACTCATCGACAATTCGGTTGTCTTGCCCAAGTGTGGATACACAAAGAAACAGAGCAGCTATCGCCGCTATGGTTGCATTTCGAAACATGAAAATCCTCGGAGTTCGTTGGATGACGAGTTGATTCAATCGGCGACGCGATGAATCCTTGATTTATCAGTGCAATGGATCCGCCGCTTGGGTGCAATCGTTGGTACGCCCGTCATGGAGCATTGGTGTATGAGGCTCAATTCCCTTTCTCGAGAATGGACCCCCCAACGTGAGCAGTATACCAACTGAAGTCTTCGAAGATACAAGAACGAAGTGTGGTCGACTGCGAAAGGGTGACCGACCGTGGGAAGGAAACCTGCGAATGGTTGGGACTGTTTCGCTGGTTCTGGGGCGAAAGTCTTTGGAATGTCATCCGTGCGTTCTACTCTACTCGAATGCATTCTCAAACAATCTGCAAGGCTTCGTTCAGATATATCCTACATGGCCGTATCGGCCATTCGGGTTGAATCCCTTGTTAGGCAAATTATCCTGTGCTCAAGGGACTTCCTAGTGGGGAGTTTCTACCTCGACCTGCCGCTCCATCGCCTGCTTTTTATCCAGTTGTTGAATATTTGGTAGGATGACATCCCTGAGAAGCTGGCGGATGTCATTTGCGTTTCGCTCCGGTTTTCCAATGTTGCCTGTGAAGACGACGACCAAATTGAGATCTCTGACCACGAAGATGTCCTGTCCGCCATAGCCGCGGGCCGCTCCCAGGTTTTTGTAACCGTGGTCATTGGGCTGCCAAAGCTGATAACCGTATCCGGCGTTGAGGGGAGTCTCTGCATGCGGCATGAACATCTCGTCAACGTACGAAGCGGGAACGACCTGCTTGCCCCGATACATTCCGCGACTACACAACGTTTCGCCGATTTTCAGCATATCATCTGGGCTAAGATAAATACCCCACCCTCCCTGGGTGCGCCCGTCCGGCAACGATGGCCAGCTTACTTCGATAACTCCGAGCGGCTCAAATAGTCGCCGTTTTGCATACTCAAATGCGGTGATGCCCGTCTGTCGCTGAATGATTGCGGACAGAAGGTGTGAACTTCCTGAGTTGTAGGAAAAACGCTCACCAGGCTTCGATTCAAGTATCTCTCCCAGAACAAACGCCACGGAGTCTGGAGCAACTTCGATCTTTTCAAAGGAATTATCAACGCCAAAGTCGACCCATCGTAGGCCGGTTCTCATCGTCAAAACGTCCTTGACGGTTATCTTGGACTTTTCGCCAAGCAATAAGGGTGCGTACTCGGGCAACAGTTCGGCAATGGGCTGCTCCACTGATTTCAGAATCCCCTCATCTAACGCAATACCGATTAGCATCGCGCTGATGGTCTTCGTCGCGGACTGGATCTCGTGAGGTTGATTCGAACGAAACCAATTGAACATGCGCGAGTAAACCAGAACTCCTTTATGCTGAACCATGATGCCGTCGAGGTGATGGCGACGTTCCTTCAGCCAAGTCTCTGTTTCCTGCGATAGCGAGGACTGACCCTGCGCAATCGCTTGGCTCCCAAGGTAAACTAAAAGTAAAAGTTCAATGAAACGTTTGCACATATTCTTACCGCATTACTGCATCTGCTGTTGCCGATCGACCTCGATCACCAAGGCGCGGCGATAGTGTTTTAATTGTCAATGACGCCGATTCCGCAACTTGGGTGCATCGCTCGGTTGTGCGACTTGTTGTCTGAGATCGGTCAGACGGGTGAATAGTTTACCAGCGTCACCATCGCGATTCCATCCGCGATTGTAGAGGAGGAATTTCAAGAACCTTGCGATGGCGGCTTGTTGGTGTCGATTGAAGACGTCCGCAAAGGGCAAATCTTTAAATCGACCAAAGCGATCAATTTTGAGTTCGTAAAAAAATGTTTGCGGCAGGTCTGACAATCGTTCATTCTCGATGATGTCGATCATCATGACTGGCATGTAGAACCGAAATCCTTTTGTGTCTAAAAAAGGAAGCATCCACGCACGATCGCGCAATAATTGTGGATCGACGTAAATCCAATTACCACGTTGGCATCGCTTAGCTAACCGATACTCCTCATCGTCGAAACCGTAGGAATCAAGGAATTTAGCCGTATGGATATCCACGCCGTCGTCCAACGTTACGCGATCGAACGCTCTGGTTATGTACGACTTGAGCCAAGCTTGGAGATGCATTTGTCTTTTTCTCGCAGATGACGCGTATGCGGGCCGTTAAGATCGCCGGATAACTCACGCTAGATGAGCTAGATCATCGGTCATTTTCAAACGGAGTCTGTTTGTCCGAGGACTTTGGCTGGGGCGATCCGTTCGAGGATTGTTTGTCTGCAGCGGAAGCAGGGATCTGCAATCGATGCACATGTAGGCCAATCGCGTACAAGGTGATGCCGTCGCTTGTGGGAACCGCCCGGATCTTGTTCACGGCATTGCCAAACTCCACGGTGCTCCAGGTTTTTCCGCCGTCTTCTGTGCCAAAACCGTTTGGTGCCGCGCCAACCCATCCGATGTTCTCATCGATGAAGGCGATTCCGAATTCGCGAAATCGATGGTCATCGACGAGCGGGATTTCGTTCCAGGTCTTGCCGCCGTCTGTCGTCTTGGCCACAAACCGTGCGGAAGTTGTCTGGTCGGGATTGTACGATTGGACTGTGCAGTACCCGACCATGCGGGTTGGGAAACTGAGCTTCCAAGTCAGCTCGAACGGCCGAGCAGACCGGTAGACTTCATGCCAAGTCGCACCGCCGTCCTCGGTCGCGAGTATCAGGCCATGCGATTGAGACACTTCGGTGTGCGTTGCCGATGCGATGAAGCCGTGCTGGTCGTCGAGGAACTTCACATCGAATGCCATCGCCCCTACCTCTGGCATTTTGCCTTGCTTCCAACTCTTGCCTAGGTCATCGGACCAGATGTAGGCGGTCGGACCCCCTACCCGCCCCACGCCGATGATGCGCGGGCGATGATCGAGGTTGCCCGCGTTGACGAATGGAACCTTCACGATATCCAAAGCACACAGTCCCACGACCGGTTCTCCTTCGATCTCCGTAACAGGAGCCCAGGTTGTGCCACCGTCTTCAGTCCGATAGAGCGGGTTGGAATCGGTGACTCCCGGGAAGTAACCCGGCCCAATGTTGCCCATGACACCGTGCTTGTCATCGGTAAATGCGAGGCAACGGACAAAAGTTCCTTTTTTCTCAAAGACCTTTTGCCACGTTTCTCCCCCATCGGTCGTGCGAAAGATTTTGCCAGCGCCGTTGCCATAGAAACCTAATTTCGAATCGATGAAAAAGATATCGTCCTGCTTGCCAGGATACGCCTCGGTTTCCAACTTAGTCCACTTCGGCAAAAATGACTCTTTTTTGCTCTCTTCTTCTTCTTCTTTCACAGAAGACTCAGACCAAGCCACGCGTTTGCCCGATTCGAGGGCATCGATCCACTCAAGAATACGTTTGGGAAGATTTTCATCCCATTGGCCTTGGCCCATCGCCAACCGGCTAGCGTTAAGGCTGTTATGGGTAGTGAAGGCATGATCGGCTTTAGGCATGGTCAACACTGTTGCGGTATCAGCTTGGCGGGCGTTGACGCTAGCGACGATCCGGTCATGGTCGTCGCGCGAGCATACCCAGTCGTATTCTCCCCAAAGGGCGAGGACCGCTCCATCAGTCTCACTCCACGCATGAGCGATATTGATGTCCTGGAGCTCGTGGAAGAATCGCATGTGACGAGACGACATGTGGTTCTCGTCGAGCATCGTACCTTGCGACTCTCGTCGTAGTTCGGGCCAGCGCTTCCAGACATCGCCGAGTGTCTTTTTTTCGATAAGAATCATCGAACTTTCCATCGCTTGCTGCTGCAGAGCTTCAGCGACTTCGGCGGGAGAAACACCCGCTGCTTCCGATTGGCGACGAACATTTTCGAGTTGGTGCTCAAACCACGTTCGTGCAATCGTTCCGTAAACGATACTTCCTCGCACCTTTCCTTCTTTGGCGAGAAAGGGTGCCATTACGCCACCCATCGAATGACCGAAGACATAGATTCGATTCGGATCGACTTCTGGCTGCCGGGCAAGGTTGTCGAGGGCTGCAAGGTAACCCTCGAGTTCTTCTTGAAAGCCGATCTCACTGCAAGGCGGTCCTTCGCTATCGCCGAGTCCGGGTTTGTCAACTCGCATGGTGACGAAGCCTTTCGCAGCCATCGTGTGAACGAGCCGTGTGTCCACCTCGTCGATAGCATTGGGCCGATCAATCGACTCGCAAATCATCCCTTGGACATACAAGAATGCAGGGTAGCGGCCTTCGCGGCTGCGCGATTCATTCTCAGGTACGGTTACAATCGTGCGGAGGCGATAACCTTTAGGCACATCGACGCTTCCGTAGCGTACAGTGCTTCCCGCGACTTGTTCACGCAACTCAGCGAGATGGACCTCAAGCGTACGCTTGCCTCCCTGCCGCAGGACTTCGACCTGCGTTGTTTTCCCCCCTTCAAGCTCTCGCATTACGGAACGAAGCATTTCGAAAGTCGGAACTGGTTTGTCCGCAACTGAGATGATCGTATCCCCGGCAAGTATCCCAGCCGCGTCGGCTGGAGTTCCAGCAATGACCTCCTGTACGGCAACACGATCCGTGGTCTGAGGATCGATGCTCACACCGAGCGGTGCTGCGCGGCGCGGAAGGGGAGGTTTAGGGGATGCGTTCGATGCCCCGGCGACCGAACCTGGCGACCGAGGAGATTCTTGGCCCTGAGTTGTCGGCAAGAAGACGAGGAATGTCAAAACTAGGAACCAAGCAACGAGACAACGAGGATGGAAGAGAAGCTTATAGTGAGACATGATAAAGATGGAAGCTGAGGTTCGTGGAGCGGACACGGATCGTTAGTATATCGATAGCGACCTGCTAATCTACGCTTGGAAACAGCGAAGTCTCGGAAATCAAAAGGTAGTTGTGCCACTAAGACAATTGGGGAATCGGCCTGTTGTGATAACCGGAGGGTCAAACTGAGTTTGATTTCCCTTACTTCAGTTGCGGGGGACAAGCTCTCGTCGAAAACCATCCGAGACCTCTCCCCTGACACCATCATCGAGGCCCAGGGTTGGACTCGATCATGCGAAGCAAACCCTGAACGTTGATTGCTCCATTAGTGGGGAATAACGCAGAGGGTCGAGTGAAGTGGGGAGCTTTGTATGCTACTTAGTATTGCTCGGGATCTTGGACTCCCGTTTGGCTAAGTTGGCTTCTAATTCCGCTGTCGCTTTTTCTGGTGACAGTTCTACGATTTGC
The DNA here is from genome assembly GCA_903820735.1 of uncultured Pirellula sp. GTDB lineage: Bacteria > Planctomycetota > Planctomycetia > Pirellulales > Pirellulaceae > JBKCUI01. The sequence goes on along the minus strand of CAIJIZ010000619.1, from coordinate 647 downwards.
CCCTCACGCCAGATGACGATTTCGGTCCCCGATTGGCGAGCTCGCTCGATGACTTTTCGACAAGCTGCCTCGAATGCCAAATTTGCCTTGGCGATCCATGAGTCTGGAGCATTGCTTCTAATCATTGGATGCGCCCTTATGATGCAGTTGAATACGTTCCCAGCCGTCGTAGTCTAAGACCAGTTCCCTTTCACCGTCACTCTCAGCGATTGGAATTGGCGGGAAGGAAGCGCTGTCAAAAACGCAGGTTGTGTCGACAACGTCCTTCCTCGTCGACTTTGATGCCGAGATGTCAGATTCACTTTTCACCGCCAAAGATCTTCAGGTACGTTAACCTTGGAAAATTAATTCGCAACTTTGGGCTTAATACAGAGTCGGACCAGCCGAAAAAAGAAACCCGCGTGAGTCGGAAAGGGAATTACCCAGAGTTGTTAACCCGGCGGCCGACGTAAGCCTAAAGACAACAATGCATAACCCAGAGTCTCTGAGAGTATTTGCTTTGATTGACTGGATGTGAGACGTGATTTACTATAGCCATCGTGATGTGTTCACGTATCGTCACTCACCGCCTGCAGACCCGTGCTCCAGAGCAATTTTAGGAGCAAGTTAGCGTATTGAACGTTGAACTCGATGAGGCACAAGCTGAT
>CAIJIZ010000618.1 GCA_903820735.1 uncultured Pirellula sp. | reverse complement strand
GGTTTTCGGTGTCTGGGCTGGGTTTCTGGACTGGGTTTCTGGACTGGGTTTCTGGACTGGGTTTCTGGACTGGGTTTCTGGACTGGGTTTCTGGGCTGGGTTTCTGGACGGCGTATTAGATCCTTTAGGAATTGGACGATGAGCGAATCTGTGTTGCAAACGAAAATCGATCAACTCCGCGAGCGGTTGGTACCGTTGCGAGGGGGGCTTTGACTACGAAGCAAAATCCGCACGCATCGTAACCCTTGAAGCCGAGATGGCTTCTCCTACTTTTTGGGACTCGCAAGAGCGCGCGCAAGGGGTTGTTCAAGACCTGAAGAACCTACGCAAAGTCGTCGAGCCACTTCGCGATGTGTTAGGGCGTTGCGAAGACCTCGGTGAGCTGCTTGCGATGGCAGAGGAAGACCCGTCGATTCTTTCAGAAGTCCAATTAGAGCTTGCCGAACTCGAGCCACGCATCGAGCAATTAGAGATTCGATCCCTTCTCAATGGTGCGAACGACGACTGCGGAGCGATCCTCTCGGTTCATGCTCGCGAAGGTGGTCTCGATGCGAACGACTGGGCGGAGATGCTCCTGGGGATGTACACCGCTTGGGCTCAGCATAATGGTTACAGTGTTGAGCTGCTCGATCGATCCGATGACGAGACGGCTGGGATTACCCAAGCGACGATTGCCGTTCGTGGCGAATCCGCGTATGGATATCTCAAAGGCGAAGAAGGGATCCACAGACTGGTGCGGATCAGCCCTTATAACGCAGAAGGAAAACGGCAAACGAGCTTTGCAGCCGTCGACGTATCCCCTGAAATCGACGACTCCGTCGATATAGAAATCGCGGATAAGGACGTTCGCGAAGACGTGTTTCGCGCTTCGGGAGCTGGTGGTCAGCACGTCAATAAAACCAGCTCGGCGATCCGGTTGACACACATCCCCACCGGCATCGCTGTCCAATGCCAGAACGAACGGAGCCAGCACAAGAACCGTGCTGCAGCTTGGAAGATGCTTCGCTCTCGCCTTGCTCGTATCGAGGAAGAGAAGCGTGAAGCGGAACAGCTTGCGAAATACCAAAGCAAAGCGATGACTGGATTCGGTTCGCAAATTCGAAACTACTTCTTGCATCCCGATCAACGCGTGAAAGATGCTCGAACTGGATTTCAGATGGGGAACTTTCATACCGTCCTCGGTGGTGATCTTCAAGGCTTCCTAGATGCCTTCCTTCGCTACCGGATGATGAATATGCAACCCCATGCCAACAACGGCTAAACCACCTAACGGCTAAATCACGAAAGGCCAAGGCGATGTCCACCCCACGCATTCGCATCGTCGGAGTTGGCGACGACGGTCGCCCCGGATTGACTCAGCAAGCACTCGATGCGATTCTCTCGTCCCCGATGTTGCTTGGGAACGCGACCTTGTTGGATCGTTTCCCTGAGTACAAAGGAACGAAAGTCACCATCGGTCCCGACCTAGATCGACTTGCATGCGCCTTGGAGACCGCTCCGGAAAACGCGGTCTTGCTCGCCAGCGGCGATCCCCTTTTTTACGGCACGGCACGATTTCTCTGCGAACGACTCGGCAAAGATCTCTTTGAAGTCATCCCGCACGTGAGCAGCATGCAGCTGGCCTTTGCTAGGATCAAAGAAAGCTGGGAAGAAGCTTACTTAGCCAATGTTTCCAACCAAGCTATCGACCGAATCGTCGAAAAAATCCGGTCTTCGGAGAAAGCTGGACTTTTCACTTCTGAATCGATCCCTCCGTCTCGCATCGCAGAAATCCTTTTGCAAAAAGGAATCTACTACTTCACCGCCTACGTTTGTGAGAATCTTGGGGCTCCGGATGAACGCGTTACAAGAGTCGACTTGAAAACTCTTACACAACAGAAATTCTCACCGCTGAACGTGCTCGTCTTGGTTCGCCACAATGGAGCCCCAGACCAACAAGTCCTCTCGAACCAACGACGACTCTTCGGCAATCCAGACGAATTCTTTCGGCAAAGCCGACCGAAACGTGGTCTGCTTACTCCAAGCGAAGTTCGAACGATCGCGTTGAGCGAACTGAACCTCAAACCTGACTCCATCCTTTGGGATATTGGAGCCGGGAGCGGATCGGTTGCGATCGAAGCAGCCCAGATCGCTACTTCAGGAAAAGTCTATGCCATCGAAATGGATGCCGAAGACTACGGACTGATGCTAGAAAACGCGAAGCAATTCGAAGTTAAAAACCTCGTTGGCATTCTGGGAGAAGCCCCAAAAGCTTGGGAAACATTGCCCGATCCCCATTCGATTTTCATAGGGGGGAGTGGCCGAAGCGTCTCGGATCTCGTCGACTCGTGCTGGCCTCGCTTGCAGCCTGGCGGCACCCTCGTCGTCAACGTGATGAGCATGGAGGATGTCGTCGAACTCCAAAAGTATCTCATGAACCAACTCCAACTCGAACCACAACTTTGGATGATCCAGATTTCCCGAGGTACTTACCAACTCGAAAAACACCGCTTCGAAACATCCAACCCAAGCTTTCTTTTGAAGGTTGTCAAGTAAAGTCGGATTTCGGTTACAACCTTTTTATCCGTTCAAGTTAGTTCCTCGGTTTTCCGCACGGCAATCGAACCAGAGTGCCATCCCTTCCGAGGATGTAGATCCAATCCTCTTCGGGTGACAACTTAACTCCGATGGGGTTTTTGACGGGAACAAGGATTTCGCTGGTCATCTGCGCAATACCAGTATCAAAGGTACGAAGGTACCCTTCCTGACTTACTCCAACCAACGTCACTAAATCCTTCGACCATGCAACATCCCGGATGGGACTACCCGCAGTCCGTAAGTTCCAAGCGACACGTCCGCTTTGGGTTTCGTAACAGATCAAGGAATTATCGGAGACCGCTGCAACCAAGTAATGCTCGTCACGGGAAAAGCAGATACTTGGGACGTGCATCCCGGCAAAATCACCGAGCGTTCGTTCGGCACCGGTTTGACCATCAACAATTTGTAACTTTCGGTCTTCTAGATAAGCTACGTATTTGCCATTGGAAGAAACCACAGTACAGCTAACCAATGCCTTGCGGCCGATAGTCTTCCATCGCATTTTCCTAGACTTCAGATCCCACGATGCGACCCACATCGGCAGTTGACTATTGGAAGCCTCAGTAGGCTTTTCAGTTGCGAGAATTGCCACACATGATCCAGGAAGCTTCCCAATCAGAAACCTAAAGTTGAAGGAATCATCGAATTGCGTCGCGACCGCGGTAGCAGCGGACTTCGTATCCCACCACTCAAGTTGCCGTGTGAAATTCGAATTCGATGTGCCATTGCGAACGGAGCACAGAATTAGCCCCGACTTCTCCACACCTACTCCTTCGTTCAAAATGCTACCGTGAGGAAACTCTATACTTGAGATAGGTTCGTTATGATTGGGATTCAGTTCCATCACACAAGCTTGATCATTCGCATTAAGCAATACAATTCGTCCGTTGCTCAAGGGTGTCACTGCCTTGATGTCGTCTCCACCAACCTTCATCGTGCCATATACATTGGTTTGAAGCGTACGAATCGCCCCGTCCTCACTGAAACTTATCAGTCGATTTCCAGATGTATCCCATCGTAAACTTGCGATACGTTTGGCGTGCGGAGACCAGCTAACAAGGCGTCCTTGAGCGCTGATAAGGTTCAAATCCGACCAACCTCGGTAACGATTTTCGAACTGCAATTCGATCCCGTCCCCTTTAAAGACCACTTCCTTGGGAATCTCCTTCCATTCTGGCTTGGTTCGTCCGAACTCGTCCGTCCATTCTCGAACATAATTGTCCGAGAAAAAGATGTTCTTCAGTGGTTGTTGAAATTCCAAATAGACTCGGTCAACATCCAGTGGTATCACAGAGGCAGGATCAATAGGTTCAGACATAGAAACAAAACTCCAGAGTGTCTCCGGATTCGAAACATCGATTTCCGGCAATTTTTTCGCGTTTTCATCGATGAAGTACTTAGTAAATCGCAACCTGGATGTTGTTGGCCAGTCCTCTGGTAAATTCATCAAGTGGACCGAGCCATTATCTTCCCCTAACGCGATTTTTGATTCATCGGATGAAAACGCAATAGCTGTGACCGTTGTAGAAAAACGAACTCGCTCGACAACATGGTACGTTGATTCTCTCTCGCGCAGGAGGATCAAATAGCCGTTATTCAAACCTACGGCAAGCAATTTCCCAGTCTTGGAGAACTCGACTGTCGAGACGCGATTCACATCGAATGCACGCGACGTAAAAGCAGAGAGACTCTGTATATCTACCGGTTCCCGATCTCGCAAATACGCAATTCGAACAACCCCTCGGTCACTTCCGTAGGCCACCTGCCCTTGCGGGCCGACCTGTAGACACTCGAGGGCTTCGTTGGCGGAATCGAGTTCCTGAACGAATTCATAATTTGGAATGGACCAAACAGAGACATTCGCTTTGGGACCAGTGGTCACAAAATGTTTACCGTCTGATGTCCAAGCTAATTGATAGATCGAATCGGTGGACGCTTGAAACTCCCCCAACTCTGATCCTGAATCGACACCCCAAAACTTCACTGTTCCATCATCACCACCGGTAGCGATCACTTGCCCATCCGGACTTCTAGCCAATCCATTGATTTCCTTTTGTTCTGTATCGATGTTCAACCGCAGTCGTCCGTCTTTGCGGTTCACGATGCGCAGTCTAGAGTCTTTTGCGCCGCAAGCTACCTCGTCCCGATCTGGAAGAGAAATGCCAAAATAGAGCTTGGTGGGGAATTGCCCGATGGTCGTAGGCTCCTGAGGAAGTTGAGAATTCAATAAATTCCAATCAAGCCGATCAAAGGGCTTTCCTTCCGCTCCACCAACTACGGATCTTGCCTGCACTGCTTGGCGACCGAGTAACTCCTGAGACAAGGCGAAATTACGCTTGGACGCTGCCATACTCGCTAGGAGTAAATCCGATCCATAAGCACGACGCTTCGCTTGGACCTCCGACTCGGTAGCACGCTGACTTTGAATAGTCGAAAAAATCAATCCTGTGAGCAATCCAGTTATGGCTAACGCTGCCCCCGCAAGGAAAACCTTGTGCCGTCTCGCAAACTTCTTTGCTTGATGCCAAGTCGAACCAGGGTTCGCCTTCACAGGCAAATCGTTTAAGTAAGCTTGTAAGTCATCATATAGCTCACCGACAGTTTTATAGCGGTCTTCTGGATCGCGTTTCATCGACTTTAGGATAATCGCATCCAAATCTCCTTGAAGAACGAAAGAGCTTTCCTTGGAGCGCAGACTTGGTGGTATCGGATCATTTCGTGTGATCGATTCTTTAAGTTGCTGCAAAGACAATTCTTCGACAGGTACGTCGTCGAAAGGGGGGACATCTACTAAGACATTGTAGAGTAAGGCACCGAGCGAATAGATATCGCTCCGCGTGTCAATCCCACCTCCGGAGGAAACATACTGCTCAGGGCTCATGAATCGAGGTGTACCCGGTGAGACGCCTGTGACGGTCCCTTTGGGAAGTGTTCTTTGCAAGGCAGGTTCGCTCTCGGAGAACTCGGCAAATTGCTCGTTTGTTGTGAAAGCTTTGGCGACGCCAAAGTCAATTACTTTAACCAGCGGCTTGCCGTCAACTACAGAAACCAACACATTGCTTGGCTTAATGTCACGGTGGATCGTCCCTTTTTGATGTGCATGCTGAATAGCAAGGCATATCTGCATCATCAAATGAATCTTCTGTTGGACGTCCAACCCTCTGGAACGGACATAATCGAGCAACAAATCGCCTGGCACATACTCCATAGCGATGTAATGAGCACCGGAATCGGTCACACCCGCATCGATGATCCTGGCGATATTCGGGTGTTCCATGTTAGCAAGTGTTTGCTGCTCGCTCTTGAAACGCTCTAAGTTCTGTACACTTTCGAGATCACGATGGATCACTTTGATGGCCACCAACCGCTCAACTGGGTGATGCTGTTGAGCAAGATATACCTCACCCATCCCGCCACTGCCAATGCATCGCAACAGTTCGAAGGAACCGATCCATACTCCTTCAAGTAAAGCGGATTGCCGCAATTCCTCTTGGACTAAATGCAAAGGAGTATCGATCCACAACGTCTTCTCCGACGAAAAAATAAGCGACCTCAGTTCGTCGAGTTTCGGTGGATCATTCCCGAGGGTCTCCTGTAACCATTTATCTCGGGCCACGCGGTCCGAGATACTCAGTGCCTGCTCGAGAAGCTCATCTAGTGGACGTTCAGGAATATTCATTGGATATATGCTCGAAGACCTTAGAACTAGTACGACGGCCAGTTGTTCACCGGCCTGTGTCACCAAGTTTTTCCATTTCCCGGCCTATCCAGGCACGAGCGAAATTCCAGTATCGTTGAACGGTAGCTTGACCGATCCCTAGTTGCTCAGCGCATTGAGCCACTGTAAGTCCACCGAAATACTTCAACTCCACTACTTGTGCATGAACCGGAAAAACTTCGGAAAATCGTCGCAGCGCTAAATCCAAATCAAGGAGTCGATCCACGTGTAAATTGACATTATGTACTTCTAGAACCGTTAAGAATTGATCCGACGGAACCGCAACACGGGCTAGTCGTCCCATTCGACGCGACCTCTTGCGAGCATGCTCTATAAGTACACGGCGCATCGTCATCGCAAACAACCCTCGGAATTCACCGATATCTTTTTCTGACTCTGTAAGAAACGGGTTCAGCCGCGTATAAGCCTCGTGAAACAAATCGGTGGGGGAAAGCGTATGCCCACGTCGTTCGCTACGCATGAGGGTTCGTGCAAGACTCCTTAATTCGCGATACATCTCAACCGATGGCATACTCATAAGCGCGAAGAACCGTTCGAGATTCGAAAAAAAGGATTATCACCCTAACGACTCGATTATTCCGCCCGAAGCACGCAACATCAAGTAACTTTGCGGAGAAAAACTCAGTCCTTGAATAATCGATGTTTTTCTTGAAATTTCCTGCATTGATGATCATCTATCGCCACCACCATCGCTTTACTTCCGTCCACAATCTTCGCCATCCTCGGCCTTTTTGACTTTTCTCGGGCGATGCATCCGCCACGAATCATTCGACCAAGCGCAAATATAAACGGCTAATCGATCGGGTTTTGATGAAATTCTGTTGCTCGCGACGCTTATTCCTTTGAGTGCCCTGAAGGTCTTCTTGTAAGTACTCTCGATGGTATACCGTCCGTTGAACGTTTACACGCACCGAAATCGAGCCATTCATGAAATCGTCGAAACTTGAAAATCGTGTACAAACTGAACGGTCATGCGAACAGACTCCCACTCGTAAGAGCTTACGTACAAGCCTGAGAGATTCGCGCCAAGCTCAGAGAAGCAAGCACCATCACCGAGCCAGGTGGTGGGCCCGTGCTTTTCGAAAATGCGAAGCATGGCTTCGATACGACGGCCCTATTGCGTCCATGTTGCATCAAGTCGTCCGAATCCGTGACATCCCATTCTCTGGAACTCAGTTGCTTGGCGATTCTAGAATTATCAAACGCAAGCGTCGTTTGTGTCGCCGCGCCCTTCGCGTCGAACTTCTTGCAGCACGCGTCGTGATGGCCGGGGATCTCGATACAAGTTTCGATCAAGATGGGATAGCGACGAGCAGTATAGGCGAATTCTCAGATTTTGCTTGGGGGGTCGCGATCGACAGAAATGCGAAAATTGTCGTCGCGGGCAGCACCTATAACGGTAACGACTATGATTTTGCCCTTACTCGATTTAACCGAGACGGTAGTGTTGACCAAAACTTCGGAAACGCTGGAAAAGTCACGACGGACTTGGGCGACAACAACGAGATCAAAAAAGTAGCTATTCAAAGCGACGGGAAAATCCTTGCAGTAGGTTCAACCTATAACGGTAACAATCTTGATGTTGCCCTTGTACGCTACAACCCAGACGGAACGTTGGATACAAGTTTCGATGGGGACGGGAAACTAACTTATTCTTTTGGAAACTCTGATGACATCTCAACGGACGTAATCCTACAACAAGATGGGAAGATTATTGTTTCGGGTTACTCCTTGATATCCAATCGCCCTCACCACGCGATTGCTCGCATCAACCCTAACGGCAGTTTCGACACTGCATTTAACGGGAGCGGGAAAGTCACAACGGATTACGGCTACTCCAATAGCCTCGCTATCCAGGGCGATGGAAAACTCGTCGTCGCGGGATCAAACTTCTTAGACGGAACCTATAGCATCGCCTTAGCCCGCTACAACACAAATGGAAGCCTTGACACAAGCTTTGGTGTTGCAGGAAAAGTTCGTACTTCCCTCGCGGGTGATTCTAGCGGTGCATCCAGCGTCGCAGTACTGCGCGATGGCAAGTTGATCGTCGCTGGCGAAGTTTCCCGTCCGGAAGGAGACGATCTTGCGCTCGTCCGCTACAACATGGACGGAAGCCTAGATACAAGTTTCGGGAGTGGGGGTTACCTGACCTCAGACGCGTGGGGCCCCGCCGATCAAGTTACCGATATGCTGGTCCAAATTGATGGGAAAATCCTCATCTCTGGGTTTGGTAGTCAGACCACGGCGAACGATTTCTCTCTCGTTCGCTACGAAGCTAACGGATTGCTGGATGCGAGTTTTGGTACCCAAGGTTACGTGCATACCGACATTGCGGGTAACTCGGACGATTGCGCGCGTGGAATCGCCCTCCAACTCGATGGTCGCATCGTCCTTGCTGGAACCTCCCTTGGTAACTTTGCCGTAACGCGTTATGACAACGACATAAATCGAATGGACGGCGACGACACTTGGCAAAACGCAAGAGACATGGGGGTCATCCCCGGAGTCCATACAGCCGGAAAATCGATCGAAGACCCAGGAGACAAAGACTGGTACCGCTTCGATTTGCTTAAAAGCGATGACCTGAAGTTTGACCTGAACTTCGATCCCACGCTCGGAGCTTTATCTTTTAATCTAGTGCAAATCGTTCAAGGAGTCCCCGTCGTAAGGGGTACGTCAGCGGGTACTAGTTCTGGCGCAACACTGATTTCCAATCAGTTACCCGCAGGTAAGTACTATCTCCAAGTCTTTGGATCCGACAGTCCGAACGATTACGGTTTAGATATTACTCCATCAAGTACGAGCAGCACACGCGTTCTATACGTCAACGATACGATCACAAGTAACGATACGTACACGCTTGCCACCGGCAACGCCGCCAATACTGGCCTTTCAGCTACTTCCCCGAAGGCATCCATCCAACAACTTCTCGATGCCTATTCCCTCGGCGCAAATGACTTGGTGAAGATTGATACAGGGACTTATACAACCCCCGTTACTGCAACGGCTAGCGACGAAGGAGTTACCTACGTGGGAGCGCCTGGAGGTAGCCGACTGGACGGTACCTTTGAGATGGTCGATTCGGACTACAACACCCTTTACCGTTTGACTTTCGGAGCTAGCGGCACCCCGATCTACATTCGTGGAACCAGCGCTGACCCAACCACCAACACGACTCTCAAGCAAATCAAGGTTCTCTCGTCGAGCATAGGGGTCCGAATCGAGGGAGGGACCGACCACGCTTTAATCGACAGCGAGATCACCGGAACAGGTAGCTATGGAGTCTACATGCCCAGCGGCGGAAGTATCTCCCTCACCGGTACCAACATTTCAGGACGCAGCATCGGCGGTTACTTCGGATCCCTCTCCTCGGCAAACTTGGTCGGAAATGACATTGCCGCGACAACCTACGGATTCTATTTGGCCGACAGCTCGAACCTAACCATCAACAACAACGATCTTCATGAAGCACAATACGGTATCTATCGGTATAACGGTGGAGATTCACTCGTAACAGGAAATCGTTTGTTCAACAACCAAGTCGGTGCCTACTCCAACGTTTCGAACACCACCTACCGCGGCAACACGATCACCAGTAACGGAACCGGATTGCTCGGGCACGGTGTCTTCGGCGGACCCGATTGGGATACTGCAAATGTCAACGTGATCCAAAACAACAGCATCGGAATTCGCCCTGCGAACGGACAAACCGTCTCATTCAACCGGATCTTTGAAAATCAAATCGGTATACAGCCCCAAGGTGCTGCGACGCTAAAGAACAACCTCATGGTCAGGAATGCAACTGGTGTTCTGATCGGTTCTGTGTCGAACGTCTCTATTGTAAACAACACCATCGTCACCCCATCGGGAACCGGTGTACGGCTTCAGCAGTCCTCGTCCAATGTGAGCCTGCGGAACAACATTTTCTCAACGCATACCGGCACGGGACTCTATGTTGCCACTGACAGCCAACAGGGATTTTCCAGCGACTACAACAACCACTACTCCTCCGGTGATGCAACGCTGATTTGGTGGCAAACGCCATTCATGGACGTCTTCGATTGGCAAGTCGAATCTGACCTAGACAGACACTCCCTTGGCAAGACCTCACTGGATCCCAACCGTGATGCACCTAACTTCGTCGCCGATGTCGCAGGAAACTATCATCTAAGCAGCGGTTCCACCAGCGTGGATGCGGGTGATCCGTCGGACCTATTCAACCTCGAGCCTGCCCCCAACGGAAATCGAATCGACTTAGGAGCCTATGGCAATACAGTCGAATCCGCACCTTCAGCCTCAAAGGCATTGCGAATCGAGTATCCGGAATACTACGCCGACTGGCCTGCCGCAGAAGGACGACCAATCCTTTGGAGCAGTTACGATGTGACTACTCCCGATAAGAAATTGGCTGGCTCCGTGAAGATTGATCTGTATCAAGAGGGTGTGGGATTCGTTACGCAAATAGCAATTGTACCGGCAGCCAGCGGAAGCTACGGATGGAGCCCCGAAATCTCGGGAATCGTCGGCTCGCTGACCAACCGTTACTACATCCGGATCAGTTCAGTCGATGACGCCGGGTTGGTGGACCGATCCCGAGAAGTGTTCTCTGTTCCACCGAGCGGATCTGGATTCTATGTCAATGACAACGCGACGACTGGTGACGAAACGACAACGGCGGTTGGCAACAACCGCAATACGGGAAAGAGCCCTAACGATCCGAAAGCGAACCTAATTCCTCTACTACGATCCTATGACCTGGGCCCGGGCGATACCGTGCGCATCGATAAAGGAGACTACATCCAAATACGAAATGTGGTCCTAAGCGGTAATCCATCTTTAGGAGATGATGAGGGACTCACGATCACAGGTCCTACCGACCCAACCAAAGTTGCTCGACTCGACCGAGCGAACCCTTACACCGGTTCGACCAACATCGAGCTCAACGACGCAGACTTTGTTACCCTCAAGAATCTGACTCTCACCGGAGCAGGGATGGGGCTGTGGGTACGCCAAGACAGTACGAATTTCTTCGGAAATCGACTCGTATCCTCAGTCAATACAACCGACGGCATTCGCATCGATTCACCAATCGGTAGTTTGTCCGACTCGGTGGTCTTCGCCAATGGTGGTACCGGGATCGCGCTGAGCAATCCTGGGCCATCTCAAATTGAAGCCAACCGGATCTACGGAAATCGTGTTGGGATCACCGTATATAACTCGACTGGCGGCAACCCTGCAGTTGTCGGCAATCCCGATCTGGCTGCCGCCCGCGGCAACTTGGTATACGGCAACAATGAAGCCGGGATTCGAGTCGATGGCAATGTCTTGGTGGCCGGCAACTCCGTCTGGGGCCAAGCAGGCACCAATGCCATCGGCATTCAACTCTCATCGAGTGAATCCGAAGCTCGCCACAATGTCGTTTACGATAACTTCTACGGCATCCAAACGGGGTATTACTATGCTCCGAAAGTCATACAAAACCGAGTATTCGACAACATTAGCACCGGTATTCGCGCCTACGATGCAACAATCGTTTCCGGGAACGTTGTTTACAGCAACTCGATCGGCGTCGAAGGTGTATGGTATTCGTCCAGTGGGTTTACAGGTAGCCTGCAGAACAACTTGGTCTACGCCAACAGCACCCAGGGAGTTCGGATTGACCGAGGCAACAGCGCTCGTTTGACCAATAACACCGTATATCAGACGACTGGCAATGCCGTTCAGATCGAGGGCAACTCCGCCAATGTCGCGGTGCGAAACAACATTCTCTGGGTCGATTCTGGATATGACCTATTCGTCGCCAACGACAGCCAGCAAGGCTTCCAAAGTGACTTCAATGTCCTCTACACCACTGGCACAGGCAAGGTCGCCTACTGGCAAGGTGCTGCTAAAACCACGCTGAACGCATGGTACAACACCGTCTTCCAGGACGAAAACAGCCTGAGCCAAAACCCACGATTTGTCGATCCAGCAGGGCCGGATGGAATCCTGGGTTACCGCGCTAATCCCCCTGGGGACTTTGGTAGTGACGACGACTTCCACGAACAAAGCGACCTCGGTAGTTTCCACGGAGGATCGCTTGCTCCCGTTCGAGACACGACCACCGGACTTCCCGTCATGCTCACCGGTTCGTGGGTGAACGACGCAGTTCGCTCCCCCGTCATCGACCGCGGAAGAGCCACCGATGCTTTCAGTAATGAACCGGCAAACAATGGGAACTTCCTGAACATCGGTGCCTATGGCAATACCGTGCAAGCTTCCAAGAGTCCCGCACAGTATGTCATGGTCACACGGCCAGATGGTGGAGAAGTCTGGCCAGCTCGGCAGACCTTCCCGATCCGATGGCGGTCCCATGATTCGACCAGTACAGTCGAAATTGAGCTTTGGCAAGCGGGAGGTTCCGCACCGGTGTCAGTCATCGCCAGCGGCACAGCCAACGATGGTGAATACTTGTGGCAGATTCCAGACGGCACGGTTGCTGCAAACAACTACGTGATCCGAATTCGCCGATCGGACGATGGGACTCTGGTCGACTCCAGCAATAGCCCGTTCGAAATCACCCCGCCGGTGACAGTCTATTACGTCAACGACAATTCTACTTCCGGGGACGAGTACACCACTGCCGTAGGTGATAATGCCAATACGGGACTTACACCCAATTCACCGAAGGCATCAGTTTCGGCGGTCTTGGCCGCGTATGACTTAGGGCCGGGAGACATCATCCGTGTGGATGTGGGAACTTATCTACTCGCAGGTAATCTTGCCATCACAGCCGACGATTCTGGCGTACGGATCGAAGGCCCGGCGTTGGGTTCTGCGGTGCTAAACCGAGGGAACACCAATGAGGGTAGCTATGCCGTGGAACTGGCCGGTGCCGATGATGTGACCATTTCGCGACTGACCCTTACCGGAGGACGCTACGGGGTGTACGCATCGAACAGCGCTGACAGCGACCGGTTCCGATTAGAAAACAGCACCATCACGGCAAATGGACTTCTCTATTATGGTAACGCCAACGTCTACATCGGTAGTTCCAACGAAGATGCAAGCTTGGTCGGGAACACGATCACCAATTCACCCGGTTACGGTATCGATTTGCAGGGGGCACGTGGCCGGATTCAGGGCAATGAGATCTTCGGGAATACTCAAGGAATCTACAGTTACTACTGGTACTCCTATCCCGTTGCTGATCGTATCGAGATCACGGGAAACCAGATCCACCATAACACTGGAGTAGGAGTGCAAGCAAGTGGGCAGGTGTGGGTCGCAAACAACACTGTCTGGGGACATTCCAGTTCCAATTATTCAACGGGAATCGAAGCCTATGATGCTACTGTGGAATTCAATCAAGTTTTCGATAATTTCCTCGGCATCAATTCCGGCGTATACTCCACCAGTCGTATCGCCAACAACCGCGT
>CAIJIZ010000617.1 GCA_903820735.1 uncultured Pirellula sp. | reverse complement strand
TCTGTTTGGGGCATCAAGCGATCGGGCAAGCCTTCGGAGGTCGCATTGTCCGAGCTGCCGAGCCGATGCACGGGAAGTCTTCTGAAATCGAGCACCGAAGCAAGCGGCTATTGGCGGGCTTGCCGAGTCATTTCAAGGTAGGGCGATACCATTCGCTGGTGATTGCCCCTGATAGCTTGCCGGAATGCCTTGAGCCAACCGCTTGGACCGCAGACGGGGCGATCATGGCGGTTGAGCATCGACGCGAAGCGGTCTTTGGAGTGCAGTTTCACCCAGAGTCGATTCTGACCGAGCATGGGTATGTTATTTTGCAGAATTTCCTTCAAATTGCGGGCTTGGATCCGCAAGGCGCTCCGGCTTCGGATTTGTCGTTAGGACTTTGATCCAAAAACTTGCAGGGGTGTAAATAAATTCCCTGGTGCGATGCATCTCTAAGGCGTCGCTGGTCGGTTGCTTTGCAGTGTTTCACGGTATTGCGATGCCGGACGAACCACTGCTGCATCCTACCCACTTCCAGCTTTCCACTTTCAATTTTCCGTACAGATTCTTCCATCATGGGCACTGAGGATTCGACAGCAAGTAGTGAGCCTAGGATCGCCTTGAGCGATTTTTTGGCGTTCAACACCAAGCTGGAAAAGCTTGTTGCGGCAGGGGTCCCGATTCGGTTTCCGGGCGCTCCGGTTCGGATGCGTGAATGGTTGCAAGAAGTTAGCCGCAAAGTTGCGTTGAGGGTTAGCACCGGAGCAGAGGTGCTCAATGCGGTGGATTTGGAGGTTGGGGCTCAAGGTGGATATCGCGACGCGTTCGTGGCTTGGTGTGGCACGCAGCAGCGAGGTGATTATGAGCTTGGGGCAGGGGATTTGAGTGTGCTTGAGCCTTGGGTTGTCCGTGGGGTGCAGGGTGATCGGCGTGTTCAGGAGTCGTGGGTTAGCCTAGTTTCATTGTGGATTCTGGGAGCGATCGCGATTCTTACCTTTTGGTTTACAGTGCGGAATCTGTATCCATCGATGGCGTTGTATTATGAGAATGCAAGGCTTGTGCCGGGATTCGGCTTCCAGGCTCTTTCATGGCTCAATCGGAATCTTTCTTGGTTGGTGGCAGCTGCGAGTCTTGGCTGGGTGGCTTTCGGTTGGCTGGGGCGTGGGTTTGTTTCGAATGTGTTTCGCCACGTGCCGATTTCGAAGAGAGTGCCTGGGTTCTGGCTGGGGGTTGCTGTGCTGGTAGGTGGGGTGATTGTGGCTGCATTGGGGTTGATGGTGTTCTGGCCGTTGATCGAGTTGTTGCATCGCGTAAGCGAACCGAGTCGCATTTAGAAACTGAGATTCTGCGGGGGATATCATGGAACAACACGACGCATACTTGGCTAGGATTGCGCAAGCCGTATCGGTGAGCGAGCCTCTTCAGCATTGGTTGGCGAACCGACATGAAGGGGGGCGGAGGGTAAGTGATCCGGCGATTCTCAAGGTTCTCGAAGCCCTACGCACTCCAGTTCCTGCGCATCGTTGGCTTCAGGATCCAACGCTAGCTGCGGCTTTACCGCTGTTGTTGCGATCCACGGATCTCAAACCCGTCGGTACCAACGCGATGGACGTGCCACTCGATGGTGATGTTGTTAGCGCAGATGCCAGGATCGTAGAGCCTGCCTTTCAGTCGCTTGAGCCTTGGTGTGTTCTGCTCGAGCAAGCCGATCAGAGTTTTTGGGCTAGCTTGCGGCGATACAGTTACCCTGCGATTTTAGTTCTCCTTTCGCTGTTGTTGTTTTTGTTCATTGCCATGTTCATCGTTCCTGTTTTTCAGGAGATGTTTATCGATTTCGGTTTGTCGCTCCCAGCTCCCACGGTGTTTTTGTTTTCTATTTCTCGCGTGGTAGCATCGGCTCCTTGGTTAGCATTCCTAGCGCTTGGAGTTTTGTTAGCGGTAACACCTTTGTTGAGATACATCTGGCGAGGGTGTTTGGATTTCATGGAGCATTCGTCGCTGATAAGGTTTTTTCGGCTTGGTTCGAAGCGAGGTCTTTTAGCGATGGCCCGGTGGTCTGGGACGCTTGGCGAGCTCTTAGCCATCGGGGTGCCTGAGGGGCAAGCAGTGCTCACGGCGGGAATTGCCAGTGATCATCGATTTCTGCGAATGCGATCCGAGCAACTTGCTAAGAAGCTTCAGAAGGAGCCCGGGGATCTATGCAGTTCCCATTGGGAAGCGGCTAGTTTTTCGTCGGTGAGTATCGCTGCATTGGACTTGGCACGAACGGGGGCGACCACCGCACCGCTTGTCCGAGAAATTGCCGACAGTTATGCGCTGCGATGGGCAGGTCGAGGTAGGCCAACGGCGGACTGGATTGGGCCTTTCGCGATCGTCCTTGTTGGAGGTTTGGTGATGTTCATTTTGATTGCGTTGTTCATGCCTCTTACATCCATGATCACGAGCTTGAGTAGCTAACACAAGCCATCGCAGCAAAACGGAGAGTCAACCGA
This sequence comes from uncultured Pirellula sp., assembly GCA_903820735.1. Taxonomy (GTDB): domain Bacteria; phylum Planctomycetota; class Planctomycetia; order Pirellulales; family Pirellulaceae; genus JBKCUI01. Next base: position 6,975 of record CAIJIZ010000617.1, on the reverse strand, counting down.
TGAAAAATCAAAAGATGAACGCAAAGTCGAGACGTGGCTTTTTAGATTTGACGCGATTTCCAACCTGGCGAAGTGCCACTTGGATACCGGGTTGCTCGTTGGAGGATGCGCAAGTTTCGTTGCTTGCTGTAATTCGCGGTGCGGTAGAACAGAAATTACCTTTGGCGCCGTTGGTTCGTTCTCTATCGAACGAGTATCCAGGAGGTTACCGGAGGACATTACAGCGATTAGCAAACTTGTTGGAGAAGGATGTTCCATTGATTGAAGCATTGGAGCAAGTCCCTGACGCTTTGTCGGAGCATTCGGTTCTCTCGCTTAGGCTTGGAGTTCAAAGCGGCGCTGTTTTTCCAGCATTGCAGATGCTCAAGGGGGAAGTGGTTGAACGCACCATAGATCCACCTGTGCGGAGTTGGAAATCGTTTTGGTTGTACTGGATCGTGTTGATCGGCATACTGCTGGTTCTGCTTACGTTATTCCAACTGCGGATAGCACCAACTCTTCGAAAGGTTGTCGAGGATTTGAACATGAAGGCACCGCGATTCGGAATGATCTTGCAGTATTTAGGGTATGCGTGGGCAGCGTTTCTCATTTTGGTTTTATGGCTGATCACGACGAATTGGTCGTTCCGTTTGAGGCGTTGGTTACGAACCATGTTCAGGATGCCAATGGGCCAAGTTGCTGAATCGAAAGAGTCAGTGCTTCGCTTGCTGGGGATGACGACACAGCAGGGGCGACCAGTGATCGGTGCTTTATCTACCATGGCGAAGTATCAAGCGAACAGCGCGATGCGGAGCAAGCTCTTGGTCGCTCGCAACGAGATCGAGCAAGGTGTGGATGCTTGGGATGCATTGAGGACTGTTGGATTATTGAACCCCGATCAAGCAGATGCGTTGAAGGGTGAGTCGAGCGTTTCGCAGTCGTGGATTTTGAGTACGTATGCGAGATGCGTTGCGATCCGACGGGAGTCGCGAGAGCGACTTATGACTGCACTTGTTCATCCCATCATGGTTTTAGCCGTGGGATGGGTCGTGCTCGTCCTATGCTTGTACGTGTTTGGGCTCCTATATGGGTTGGTTCGAAGCTTGTCGTAGCCTGTCTGAAAAGGCAGCAACGATCTGTTGAGAAGTGACGAGGTCAACGAAGATATTTCGATTGGCGAAAAGGGTTGAATTTGAAGTCGGTCGGAAGTGGACTAGTACGGGGGGGATCGAATGATGAATCGCAAGGGTTTTTTGAGTATCGAAATCTTGGTCGCTGCAAGCTTGCTGATCGTCATCGTCAGTGGGTACGCGGCACTGCAGTATCGATTGTTGGGGGTTGCAAAAGATGCCAAGCATTATCAGTTGGCTTTGCACGAGGCAGCAAACCAGATCGCGACGCTTCAAGGGATGACGGATTCGCAGCTCGACGATGGTATTAAGAAAGCTCAGTTACCAGAGGATGTGCTCCGCTCCTTACCGAACGGGAAATTGTTCATAGAGAAGATTGTCGATCAGAAGGGTACTAGGGTTATTGTTCGAGTCCTATGGGATCGGGTAGGTACCCCTTCCCCAGTCGAGCTTGTGGGTTGGATTTCGACAGGTCCTGCGGGGGATCAAACTCAAGGGGAGGTTCGATCATGAAGCGTAGAAAAGGTTCGATGCTTATTGAAATGTGCGGAATGATTGCAGGAGGAAGTGCAGTCATGTTGCTTGGCATTGGATTGATTGAGCGATCGTTTCATATGGCCAGTGAAGTTCAACTGCTCTCGAATCAGCAGCGAGAGTTGGGGCGGCTTGCGGAATTCTGGCGCAGCGATTTTTCGGGGGTAACCACGATAAGCACAGTCTCGCCGGATCGGCTTGTGATTGCGACGCATGGGGGCGAGGTTTCTTATACGATCGCACAAGGGGGAGTGATTCGGGAGGAGAACCGAAAACGTGGTCTTGATGGAGCAGAAGGCAACGTCAAGAGTGTCGAGAAATTCGAGCTTGGCAAGTCACATCTCGTGACCTTTCAAGGCGAAGCGTTAAGAGTCAACACGGTCAATTCGGCGGGAGAAATCACAGGTTTACGTTTACGTGTGATTGGGAAAAGCCCTGTATTGGAAGATAAGGTGCAAACCGATGCAAATTAAGAAGGGGCGAATAGACTCAAGACGGCAAGGTTGGGTACTTGTGCTTGCGTTGGTCGCGGTAAGCGTTTTTGTTGCGATGTCTTCGACGAGCATACGTTGGATACTTCGCAGTCGGCAATCGATCAAGACCGAGCGCGATGTATTGCAGCTTCAATTGTTCTGCGATGCAGGTGAGATGAGGGCCAAGTCCGCTTTGGAGCTCGATGCGAACTATCGAGGCGAGGATTGGTTGGACCAAGACGATTTAGTTACGGGGCGAGGGCTGCGAGTTTCAATCGTTGCGGATCCAAAAATTGAGGGAGCGAGTGCTGACAAGGCCGATGCGTTAGAAGCATCGGCGAGGGCGTTTCAGATTGTTGCTCGAATGACAGGTCGAGCGCATTCTCCTGAAACGATCCAAAGAAGCCGAATTATTTATTTGCCATCACCGAGCGAACAGTAGTTGTCGGTGGTTTTCAACAAACATTTTAGGAATGTAAAAATCAACCTAGGAGCTTTAAAGATGAGAACGATTTCAAAGAACGGGCGTTTTTCCCATCGAGGGTTTACGTTAGTGGAGCTTTTGGTGGTCATAGCCATCATCGGGATATTGGTTGGGCTGTTGCTGCCAGCGGTGCAAGCTGCTAGGGAAGCTGCTAGGCGGATGAGTTGCGCGAATAATGTTGCCCAGTTGGGGTTGGCAATACATCACTATGAGTTCGCCATGGAGCGTTTGCCTTCGGGCACGATTAATTCCACGGGGCCGATTCGCAATGAACCCATCGGTCAGCATGTCAGTTGGACCGTTCAATTGCTGCCGTATATCGAGCAAAACGCTTTGGCTCGCAGCATTGATATTACGAAGGGTGTTTACGATCCGGTGAATTTGCAATTCCGCAAGGTGCAGATTGCCAGTCTTGCATGCTCTTCGTTTCCATTGCCATCCCATTCTGGTGTCGATGATAACTTTCTCGGATCAAGTACATATGCGGCTTGCTACGGCGATAGCGAAGTCCCTGTGGATGACAACAATAATGGCGTCTTCTATCGCAATAGCAGGACTAAGTTCAGCGATATTGATGATGGGGCCTCGAATACGATTTTCGTATCGGAAAAAGTCTCCGAGCGAGGTGATTTAGGGTGGATGTCAGGAACACGTGCAACATTGCGATATGGAGCTTTTGGTCAACCAGGGAGGTTGGATCACTCCCAACGTTGGACCACGGATTCAAATCCAGACAACGGAAGCTTGGTAATGGGAGGTTTTTCAAGTTTTCACGCGGGTGGTTGCAATACGCTGTTGGGCGACGGATCGGTTCGCTTTCTTGTGTACAGCGCTGACCCTGTTGTCATCCGTGCATTGGCAACGAGAAACGGCCAGGAGCTCGATCACCTCAAGTTGGATTGGTGAGATCACCAGTTTTCATCGATGTATGCTTGAGCCGTGCGAATCTCATCGGCAACTTTCTTAAGATCGCTGTGGATCGGAATTCCTCTCGGGAAGGGGTGCATAAAGATTTCGGTCCAGCCTTGGTATTTCCCATCCCGAAGTGTTTTCAGTAAGGGCTTGAAATCCAACGGCCCTTTGCCTGGAAGTTGCAAGAGTTCGTCTTCTTTAGGTTGGGCTTGCATGCAGCCTTTGCCGTGTTGCCAAGCGTAGAAAAGAGCGATGCTTGGTAGGGTCTGTGCAAGTAGGTCAGTCAGTAGTTTTTCGTTTTGTGGGAGATGGTAGGGGGCGAAAGCGACGGCTAGCCCGTCTGGAGCTCCCGCCGCGTGTCTCATTCGAAATTCATGAAACCAAAGGATTGAGTCAGGGGAGTCTAACAAGCTCTTGCTGTGGTTTTCGATAGCGATGGTTACTTGATGTTCGCGAGCGAGTTCCCAATGTGGTTTAAGCTTTTCGATGAACTCCTCTACAGCTTGCTTTAGTTCGGGACCATGTAGACCAGCAGTTCCACCAGAACCGGTAACGATAGTCGGACAATGAAGTCTATTGCAGAGGCGGATTTCGTCTGCGAGCCCGAAGGGACCTAGGGGGAACTGCGTGATACATCCGAGTTGGAGTTTGTGTTTTGCAAGGAGTTCTGCAAAGCGATCTTCGCCCATCTGCGTGAGTTCTTCGCGTTGGCTACCGTGAATTTTGGGCCACAGATCGATATGTTCGATCCCAAGTTGCTCGGCGAGGGGCAGGATGCGTTCGAGTTTTTCGGTGCCAAAGAGAGAGGTTGCCAGGATGTGTTTTGGCGCCGCATCGTTGGGTAGTGGCTTGGTTGGGTATGGATGCGTGTGCGCGCCGAGAGCTTCTTCGAGGGGATCGAAGAAGACGTTGTTAGCCAGGATGCTTGCTGAAGCAATTTGAATCGCTTGCCTGCGAAACATGTTAACCTCGTAAACAGTTCTATCGTTGTATTGATTGCGATTGAGGATCGGTCGTTTCTCATGATACACGATATTCACATCGGTAACCCAAAGTGTAAACGAGGCAGGAGTAGAGCATTGGTAACCCGACGTGTAAACGAGGCAGGAGTGGAGATCACGCCGCTACCAGGTGCAGCCGAGGCGGGGGGCTGCACTCTAATTGCGTGTGTATATCACGAAGATCGTAGTACTCAGAGGGTGGGCGTGTACGGCAGCTTCCTCGCTGACGCGTCGGGTTACAAGCGATGCACAGCATCGGTAACCCGAAGTGTAATCGAGGCAGGAGCACAGCATTGGTAACCCGACGTGTAAACGAGGCAGGAGTGGAGAGCAGGCCGCTTGTATGTGAAGCCTCGGTGGGAAGCCCTTGCTTATGTGGCGGATTACGGTGCTTGAATCGCTCGCAATATGACAAGCGATCCATTAGGATATGATTAAGTTTTCACCCGCCCATGAATCTATTTCGTGGGGGAACGGCAGGTTTATCAGGAATGAGGATAATGCTCAAATCAATTTCAAAAGCCGGTTTGCTTGTTGCGATCGGTGCTGGCACTGTGTTTGCGAATCCGGTTGGAGATGCGAGTGGGATTGAACAGAAGTTTGTTCCCGCTGGGATCACGCAGAAGATTGGGGGCTATCGTCCAATCAGGGCTGAGATGTCGGAGGAAGCCAAGGGTGTGTCGAAGAGCCCTGAAGGGCTTGAGGCTCCAAAGTTCGGACAGATCGAGCTCGATGGGAAATCATGGGCTTTTATTCTTGATGAGCGGTCGGAAGGTGACGCGAAGCTGTACGTTGATACCAACGGCGATGGGGATCTTACAAACGATCCGGAAACCGAATGGGCTTCGCGCAAGCAAGGTGAGATGACCATGTACAGTGGAAAGGCCAAGGTACAGCTTGGGCCTGATCAGATCGGAGAGATTGGTTTATATAGGTTCGACCCGAATGACCCAGCGCGAGCTGCATTGAAAAACACGTTGATGTTCTTTGTGGACTTTGGAAGCGAATTTCAGCTCAAGCTCGATGATAAGGAGTTCAGTACATTCGTAGCTGGACCGTTAAGTGAGAAGGCTTCGTTGCCGATGGATCGCAATGGAGATGGTCGCGTTAGCCGCAATTACGAGACAGTACAACTCGGAACCCCATTTAACTTCACCGGCAAAACCTACGTGCTCGATGCTGTCGATGGCAAGCTTTCGCTGAAGCAATCCGATACGGAACTGCCGATGTTGCCGATGCCTCCTGATTTACGACTTGGAAAGAAGGCTCTTGAGTTTACAGCTACAACGATGGATGGGAAAGAATTGGCTTTTCCCTCGGACTACAAGGGTAAGATTGTGATGTTGGATTTTTGGGCAACATGGTGTGGACCTTGTATCGCCGAGATTCCAAACATGAAGACGGCTTATGAGGCGCACCATGAAAATGGTTTTGAGATCCTTGGGGTCAGTTTCGATCAAGCGAACATGGAAGAGAAGGTCAAGACGTTTCTCGACGAGCGCGAATTGACTTGGCCGCAGATTTACGAAGGAAAGTTCTGGGAAACTTCTTTGGGTAAGATGCACGATGTCAGTGGTATTCCATTTGTGCTCTTGGTCGATGGCGATACAGGAGAGATCCTAGGGACATCACGAGAGTTGCGAGGTGAAAAACTCAGCGACTTCATCGGCGAGCAGCTTGGGAAGAAAAAGGGTAGCAACTAAGCGTTCAAGCGGAGCGTATCCGTTTCAAGTTAGCGTATTAGTTGAGCCAAAACAAAGATACCACCGGTGGGTTCACCGGTGGTATTTGTATTTAGTGTGTTGGTATAGATGTGTTGGGCTTGCAGGAACAGCACCAATAGCTGTTACTTGCTACCTTCGGAACCGGTATCCAAGACAGCCATAAAGGCTTTCTGAGGAATGTCGACCGAACCGATCGACTTCATCCGCTTCTTGCCTTCCTTTTGTTTGGCTAGAAGTTTTCGTTTTCGGGTGATATCCCCACCGTAGCATTTTGCGGTAACGTTTTTCCGAACGGCCGGTACTGTTTCACGTGCGATGACTCGAGAACCGATAGCAGCTTGTACTGCTACTTCGAACATGTGGCGATCGATCTCTTCTTTGAGCTTCTTGACGACCGCGCGTCCTCGTCGGTCGGCATCGCGTCGGTCGCAAATGATGCTCAGAGCATCGACCCGCTTACCGTTGACGAGGATATCCATGCGGACTAGATCTGCATTTTCGTAGCCGATGATTTCGTAGTCCATCGTCCCGTAGCCACGCGTTGCACTTTTGAGTTTATCGTGCAAGTCGTAGATGACTTCGGCCAAGGGGAGATCGTAGCTAACCAATGCGCGAGTACCTGATAGATATTCGTTTCCTCGAAGGATCCCCCTTCGGTCTTGGCACAATTTCATCACTACGCCGATGTATTCGGTTGGTAGGACGAAGTTAACCCGAACGATTGGTTGGCGGAATTCT
>CAIJIZ010000616.1 GCA_903820735.1 uncultured Pirellula sp. | reverse complement strand
TGGCCCAAGAATGGCTCATTTGAACGGAATGCTGCAACTCCTAAATCACTTGGTCGGATAGTCCCCGTCGGGGAGTCCGGCTAAACTAGAGATCGACGAACTGTCATTGCGATCGGAGAGTGTGCACGAACCGTGTGCGCGAAAAACGTAGCAGCGTTCACGCTTCAGCTACTTACACCCTCCAACCGCCGTAACCGGCAATCTTTGCGTAGCTTGCACAGCTTCATTCATCCCGAATCTCGAATGGTTCGTTCATGCCGATTCTAACGGCTGGACGATGAAGACCGGTGGAAGTGGTCGTAGTGATTATAGAATTGCTCGGATCTGGAAATACGCAGATAATGAAGAGTCGTAAGCGCTACAAAAAAAATCGCCGATTCTCCCTCCTCGCGTTGCTTGCAACCTGCAGTGCATTGCCGGGGTGCCAAACTCCAGCTTGGTGGGCCTACCGGTCCATGGCCTGTATTCCTGCAACGGCAGATGGCGTTGCGACGGACTACATGGAAATTTGTCACGACCAAGAATCGAACAATGATTCCGTTAGCGTTACTCGCGTCAAGGATTCGAAAGACCCTCTAAGGCTGCCACCGGAATTGCCCGGAGCCCAGACGCCCGAGCTCACAACGCCACTTCGAGAAAAACTATCGGCGGAAGGCTACCGTGAAGCATTAGAAAAGCTGTATCCGGACTTGCCTAAATCTCAAATGCCCGAAGATGCAATGCCTGCAGCGGAACGTGGCAAGTCCTCGCTTGACGCTTTGCATGAGATGGCGAGGGCAAACCATCCAGGATTGCGAGGTGCGGCAGCGAACGTCGAAGCAGCGCGAGGGTTGATGGTACAAGCCGGTCTACCTCCCAACCCGAGTGTGGGTTATCAGGCTGATACGGTTCGAACTATGAATACCAACGGTTATCATGGCGCGTATCTTCAGCAGACGATTATCACCGCCAGCAAATTAGGATTAGCTGCACAAGCAGCCGCAGTCGACTACGCAAATGCAATGGTCGAACAGAGAAAAGCTTGGGTAACGATAACCAGTGGGATACGCCGCGCGTATTTCGATGTGCTTGCCGCCAGACAACGGATGGTGTTGGCAAATGCATTCTTCGATTTAACCCAGAATGCGTATCAAGCACAAATACAACTCGTTCGAGCTGGAGAAGCCGCTCCGTATGAGCCATTGCAACTTCGAGTGATTCTAGCTCAAGCTCGGGCAGCAGTGATCAAAGCAGAGCAGGAATCAATCGCAAGCTGGCGGCGATTGGCTGCCGCAGTTGGCTGCCCGGATTTACCCGCAACCGAACTTGCTGGAAGGATTGACTGCTCGGTTCCAATCGTGACTTATGAAGAAGCCGTTGCGAGGATGACTTCGGTCCATACGGATCTGGAAATGGCACAGAATGCTGTGCGCAAACAACAAACCTTGGTGACACTCGCAGACCGCACGGTGATCCCTGACGTCAATGTCGGGCTTGTGTTGCAAAGGGATTATACGTTCGAACCAGGTACGACGACTTATAACCTTGTGCTCGGTGGGGACTTACCTGTTCTGAATCGAAATCAAGGAAATCGGATCGCGACGCGCGCCCAGGTTGTGCAAGCCAGTCAGCAGATACAAGTCACGCGCAACGAGCTAATCGCGAGTTTAGCGGAAGCCTACGGCAAATATGAAGCCAACCGACTCTTGGCAGAATCATTTCAAGCAGATGCATTGAGGGATCAAGTACGCGCCTATCGAGGTGTCTACCAACGATACTTGGCGGATCCTTCAAGCGTTAGCTTCAACGATGTGATCGTAGCTCAGCAAACGGTTGCGACAGTCTTGGGACAGTATCTCGATATCTTGCAAGCTCAATGGCAGAGCTTAGTCGATTTGGGTGAACTTCTACAAGTCGACGACTTGATGGAACTCGGCCCGCTGGCGCAAGTAGCACAGTTCCCGGATGTTCAGGAGGCAAAGATTCAGGATGCAGCAACTCCTGCAACTGAATAATCAAATTTCTACCTGGATGCTACGCTCAGCTTTTGGGTTGATAGTACTCTCGGTACCACTCTACGAACTTAGCGATTCCTTGCTCGACATTGGTTCTTGGTCGAAAACCGACCGCATTTGCTAGGGAGTCGACGTCTGCGTACGTTGAGATGACATCACCTGGTTGCATCGGGAGATAATTCAAAATTGCTTTCTTCCCAATCGTATTTTCTAGAACTTCGATGAAGTGCGATAGCTCGGTGGGTTGATTGTTCCCAATGTTGTAGATCCGAAATGGGGCGGAGCTGCTTTCGGGATTAGGGTTCTGATTTTCCCAAGACGGGTTAGGAGTAGGGATTTGATCCATCAGAGGGATCATCGCATCGACAATATCGTCGACGTACGTAAAGTCCCGCTTCATGTGGCCTCGATTGTACACATCGATGGGCCGGCCTTCGAAGATGGACTTAGTGAACTTGAATAACGCCATGTCAGGGCGTCCCCACGGTCCGTAAACAGTGAAGAATCTCAAGCCCGTTGTCGGGAGTTGATAGAGGTGTGAATAGCAATGTGCAAACATCTCGTTTGCTTTTTTCGTAGCCGCATACAAACTCATCGGATGGTCTGTGTGGTGGTGAGTTGCAAAAGGTTGTTGGGTATTAAGGCCATATACACTTGAACTGCTCGCGTAGAGTAAATGCTCAACCTTGTGATGCCGACACCCTTCGAGAATGGTCAACGTTCCTTCAATGTTCGCTTGCGTGTACGCGAAAGGATTCTCGAGCGAATACCGAACTCCAGCTTGGGCTGCGAGGTGAACTACACGATCGAAGCGATGATTTGCAAAGAGTGACGCAATTGCGAGTCGGTTTTCTAGGTTTATCTGGAAGAGAGTGAAGTTCGGGAAATGCTCAAGGATGCGAACGCGGGACTTCTTCAGTTCCACATCGTAGTAATCGTTGAGGTTGTCTACGCTTAAAACGCGATGTCCTAGTTCAAGACATTTCTTCGCAAAATGGAAGCCGATGAAACCGGCAGTGCCCGTAACAAGAATAGTTTTCATGTGAGTTTGGCGGGCGATCAGACGAATTACCGGGGAATTACCAGAGCGTTCGATTCAAGGTTCGGATTTGGATGTGAGGCACCTTGCTCAGACCAGTTGCCTTGTAGCAATGCCCGCTCGACCCAACCTCGCAGCGTGTGCAGATTGTAAACCACCCCTGAGGCCATCCAAGGGATCGTCGACTGAAAATCCCGGTAATTTTCGGGGGGCCAGCACCACAAAAGCCGCAGCGGGACTCTTGAAACACCCCCTCGGGAGCAGATATCTCCCCCGATGCATTGAGAATCGGGCGACAAGGACTTGGCTCGCAATAAATCCACGGAAAACCAATGGATGTCAAAGCCAAACTCAGAATTTGTCATCAGGACATCGTTCGACTCGAAGACCGACCATTGAATTTTTTGCGAACCAACCAAACACTCACTCGCAATCCTACGGATCAAAGCGCGGTGCATGGGGGCAATCCCCTGCAGTGCCCATCGCTGAATTCGAAGGATCTCTTTCGATCTAGGAAGCGTTGCGTTGTTCATTGAGTTCAATGCCTTGCGATGCGACAAGAACGGAGGAATCTTGCTGCACGACGAGGGAGGTCGATGAGCATGAGAACGGAATAAGGGCCGATTCTCCTTTAGCAAGTTCGATAGCCCCGAGGGCAGATTCCAAACGAGCCGCCCCGTGGGGAACCGTTACTATTCTAAAAGTGCCCGGAGCGAATCGAATCAAACCAGGTTGCCTAAATCTCTCCAGGCAGAATTTATCGCAGCGCACCAAAACCTCAGATGCAACGTCAGCCCCATCTTCGGACGTAGAGATTCGGTCGGTCGAAAACCGAATCGGCTGGACTGGCCCTCGCTCAAAGTCAATTACTTCCAAGGCTTGTTCGATGTGTAAAGGTCGCGGCTTGCCGTCTTGGCCGACGCGATTCCAATCGAAAAGGCGGAATGTACAGTCACTAGCTTGCTGAATCTCAGCCACCAGCAATCCAGCCCCGAGGGCATGAACCGTTCCGGCAGGGATGAAGATACAATCCCCTACGCGAGGCTCGAACGAGTGAAGACATTCCTCCGTCCGCCCTGTCGCGATGGCCTCTCGAAGCGTTTGCTTGGTGATTCCAGGTCGCAGTCCCGCATAGACTCGCGCACCTGGCGATCTGGCCAGGATAACCCAAGCCTCGGTTTTTCCGAGATCAGGAGAAGAGAGGGTAGCGCCGTAAGCGTCGTCGGGATGTACCTGGACACTCAAAACGTTTTGACAATCAAGATACTTCAAAAGCAAAGGAAAACGCAGGCTTTTGGAATCCTGAACGATTGTGGCGTTGGGCCCAACAATGGATCCGGGGTACGTCTCCATTAGTTTTCCCAACGACCAGTCGCGCCAAGGGCCTTCGGCAACTACGCTTTGAGCCTGGGGGTGATCGACAATTTCCCAGCTTTCCGCCCAAATGCCCTCCTCTGGAAGGTTTTTATTCAGATCTGTAGCTAGTCGGCGTCCGCCCCAGAGGTATGAACGGAAGATTGGGTGAAAACGAAGGGGAGGAAATTCCTGAAAGAGGGGAAACATGGATTGCCAAATTTCGAGGTAGAAACAACGCTAGAGAGTATTTCGACAGCGGCGCACCCATTGTAACACCATCTGGACTATAGTGGCCCGCGAGAAACTTCCCTTAAAGTACCGTGATCGTGAGGAATCGCACCCAATGAAAGGTGACGATCTATTTGAAAAAAGTTCGATGACCTTCGGCGAGCATCTCGAAGAGCTGCGCGTAGCCTTGGTAAAAAGCTCCTTCTGGCTAGCCGGAGGAATGCTCATCGGCCTGCTGCTCGCCACTAAAGTGGTCGCCTACATGCAGGGCCCCTTGGAAATCTCCCTCCAGAATTTCTACAAGAAACAGTCGATCCGCGAAATGAATGAAGCTAACAAAGCTTCAGGTGCGGAAGTTTCCACGGATCTTGAAACTTGGATGAAGGAAAAAAAGGTTGTCAGCCAAACCTTTTGGGTGGATCCAGCCCGCTTGGATTTACGTGACTCTCAGCCGGAAAAACTCAACGACCCAAACTTCCTGGCTAACGCCGATTCCGAGGGATTGCCAGACCCGGCAAAGATGCTCAAACTGCGGATGTTCGTCGGCGTGAACGCAAGCACCGAGGCGCTCGGATTGCAGGAGCCGTTCATGATTTGGCTCAAGGCCGCTTTTGTGGTGGCTTTTATCGTCGCCAGCCCAGGTATTTTCTTTCATCTCTGGGAATTCATATCGGCTGGACTCTATCCCCACGAACGTCGCTACGTCTACTTCTTCCTTCCGACAAGCTTGTTGTTGTTCTGGTCAGGAGCGAGCTTGGCGTTTTTCGTCATATTTCAAATGGTCATCGACTTCTTGCTTGAGTTCAATGCAAGCATGGGGATCGGGGCCTCACCGAGATTGACCGACTACATGTCGTTTGCCCTTTTCTTACCACTGGGATTTGGTATCGCTTTTCAATTGCCCCTGGCAATGCTGGTCATCGAGCGATTAGGGATACTGTCAATCGAGACGTATGTAAGCCAATGGCGGATTGCGGTGCTGGCGATCGCATTCATCTCAATGATCCTAACGCCGGCAGATATGGCGAGCATGATCGGGATGGCAGTCCCTCTCGTCGGACTCTACTTCCTCGGTATCGCCATGTGCAAGTACTTGCCCCGTTCCGCGATGCAAACTCCTGCATCGGGCGAACCGCGTTAGCCTTAGCCTGCCCATTCACAAACGGGAATAGACAGGCAAGGACTGAAGAAGACTGACAAGGCTAGCTATCAGCTTAATCTACCAGTTAAAGTCGAACCGCGTTGCAAGGATGTCCGATTTGGTCGCGCCGTAGATGGCAGTATCGCTAGTGATAGGATGGATCCAATCGAACATCCAGCGTGTTCGATCGCTCCAATACCAATTCAAACCTACGGTCAAGTCGTTGTATTGCCCAGCTCGCAGCTGATTCATATCCAAATGAGACCAGCGAGCTTTCAACTCCCATGCTCCAGGTTCAAACTCGCTT
>CAIJIZ010000615.1 GCA_903820735.1 uncultured Pirellula sp. | reverse complement strand
TTCTGCACGTACGGATCTGTGCGGGGGGCGGCCAGAAATGGCCGTCCCTACCGCGATATATGTTACTCCATGCCTGAACTTGTTTTATACGGATCAGCCTAAACTCTGTAGACTGTACCAATGCAGCCTATCACGCAAGCTAGCCTCGACCCGAAGCTGAATGATATCAGGCACCTGCGAGCGGAACAAGAATTTTGTGAACTGATAGGCTGTTTCGGTTTCATCTCGGGTTGGCCACGATTGTTCCATTCGATGCGATTTAGCCGGCAGACGGAACTCCAACGCGAGTTCCCGTTGCACGTGGTTTGAAGGTGGCTTGGCAACTCGCCGCGCATCGCCAAGCAGAGTTACTTGCTGGTTACCGAGGATGATTTCGCCAAGGCAGCGTGCGTGGCGAAGGTGATGGTGGAGGTTAGGTGAATCGGTCGTTAGGGGAGAGTTCCCTATACCTCACGTGACAGGAGCGATACATCTTCCCAATCTGCCGAACCGGGTACAATGAATACACGCCCACATCGTTCACAGGCAATCATGAAACCCGCAGAGTCTACACCACAATCAACGATCTCGTCGCCTTCGATCAACGCCTCGACCACCGCACGATCTCGATTGTGGAGAACGCGGTCGCCGAGGCGAACTTCGGATTGGTCGGGGTAATGCAGCATGTTGGCTAAGTAGTTAGTGCTGATCAGCCTTATCCCTGTCGGCTGCACGAATGCACCCTATCAATCGAGGCCGCAACCTCGAAGCCTAACGAGTTCGGAAAGGGGGCCTGGCAACGGGCATCCTTACCCGATGTTCGTCGCGTCCCTCGGATCTGGATTTTTTGGGGCCACACCAGTTGACCCAATACAGCAGTCCAAATAGCGCAATGCAGCATCGAAGTCAGATTCATCAAAGCGAATTTGAAGCGCTGTGTCAAAGTATCCGCGAATTCGGACATTCATGCAAGTTTCGTGAATCGAGACATCCCTCAGTGGCACAGCAAATGGTCGTCCAAATATGATCGAAAACCAAGCATATAACCGCGGAAACATCTGTGAGCGTTTCGAAGTGACATTTATTGAGAAGACCGAAGTGAAGTTAGCGTGCGGTCGAAGTAAAACGTCAATACGATTGGGAGCGACATCAACGAACGTGGTCTCAACGTACGGACCGTCTGAGTCTTCGCAGTTGTGAGTGACTATTGCTGCAAAACGTCTGCCATTCATTAAGGCGCATTCGGGAGTTCCGCGAACGAATCGCATAGTGTTTTACGCCATGTTGAGCGACAAACGCCGAAATTCAGCGAGTGCGAGGAGTAATCTTTATTCAAGTAAGAACGCCCGACCGAGCACTTCGCTGCAATTTTTGGGTACGCCCGTCATGGGCATTGATTCATGGGGTTTAAGTCCCCTGTTCGAGATGGGTCTCACTAGGCGATCAGTATACCAAATGACCACTTCAAGGGAACAAGCACGAGGTGGTGTGGGTAGGGTGTCCGGAATTGGGCATCCTTACCCGTTTTTGGCAGGTTTTTGTTCATGGGGTCAAGTCAAACCAATCGAAGATGCTCGATAAATCGATATCTGGCCACTCGAGCCACGACAGGCCGATATCCGGCCATTGAAATGCGCCCCCGGCAAGTTCTGCGAGGACTTCTGCTTTAATAGCAGCGTAATCGCAGACTTCTCCGGCAGCGTCATGCAGTGATCTAAAGTCTTCCGGTGATGAGAAAATGCAATACGCCCAGCAAACCCAGTCGACTTGATACCCAAGATCTGCTGCGGCTTTTCGAATGTCGTTGGTCGTGTAGTATTTCTTTTTCCCGTGGCGCTTCACGAGTTCTTCGCCTACAGCCCCAATGAACATTCGTTTGTCGGCCGGCTTTAATTCACAGGCAGGCATAGTGGATGGCTATTCCTTTGTTACCGATCGTTTGCGATGACCGAGGGCGAGGGGTTGACTCAACGCAAGTCAGCGCACCGTGACCGAGTCCTTCGCGTCCAAAGTATAGTTCTGCCATTCTACTCTACGTGTATGTTGCATACACCACTGGACCTCGCCCTTGAATACGAATGCGACTTCCGATAGTTGGTATGGAATCGACGTCATCACTAGAGATCGCAAGAAAATCGGCGCCGTTTTGACGCCATACTCTCAAGTTCTGCTAGTCGATCCGGTGACAAGTACGGAAGTAAGATCAACGGATGACCCCCCAGTCGCTTGGCGTTGTCGGCTGCTTGCTGAGTGGCTTTTTGAAAATCTTCCTTCGTGGATCGAGTCTTGCACTCAACGTTGAATCGTTCGATATCAGCGGCACCATTGAACGCCACCTCAAGTAGTGCGACGATCGCTCGATCCGTGCTCGCCAGCCGCATTTGGATTACCCCCGACTGTCGAGCGATTCGCGTATCCAGAGCGGTTCGCGCATAAGATCCAGAACGGCAACGACCGTAACACAATCGTCGAAAACGGTATATTAAACACAAATAGGAAATCGTTTGGAAAGAGATCGATAGAATCCATATTCAATTTCAAGGATCCCCCCAAAGTATCTTTGCGACTCAATATCAACGAAGATACAACTACGAAAGTAGTCGCCAAGCCCGATACTGTGACGCTCGAAGAACCAGTAGCCAGCGGCGACATCGGCTTCCGCACCGGCAGAAATATCAATTATCATTCCCAAGCTTCTGCAGTCGTTCCTTGGCCTCAGTGCAGGGCGAAACCGCCATCGTTCCAATTACAATTTGTTTTTTTCGCTCGTTCAAAATCCCGGCATGCCATTCTGGAGAACGGACATTACCCGATTGACGACAAAGGTTGTCCCAAACCTGCTCAAGCAGCTGGACTTTCTCTTCGACAGACATTGTATTGAGCGGTAATTCGATCGGCATAGCATTCCCTCCGGATCCCACCCTAGCAGATTGCATCAGACAACCCAAATGTTGCCGCACATTGAAGGCAGAACGTCAGCCATTACCACGCCCACGCGGATGATTGGCCACAGTCATAAAGCGCCGTCGCGGGCTGTGGTGCATGGCATTGGTACGCCCGTCATGGGCATTGGTTAGTGCGATAGCCCAGGACTCGCGGACGCCGACGAAGTATATTTGCACA
>CAIJIZ010000614.1 GCA_903820735.1 uncultured Pirellula sp. | reverse complement strand
GATAACTTCGGGTCGACGGGTAACGAACCTTCTCACCCAGAACTCTTGGACTACCTTGCCCTTGATTTCATCGAAAGCGGTTGGGACCTAAGAGCGACGGTTCGCAAGATCGTTACGAGTCGCGTGTATCAATTATCGAGTGTTGAGTTAAACCCAGATGCGTTCGTACATGATCCAGAGAACCAATTTTGTTGGAAAGCGAAGAGTCGTCGACTCATGGGGGAAGAGATCCGAGATTCGATGCTGAAGATATCCGATCGACTCGATGAGACACCCGTCCTCGCGACAGCCTTGGCTCGCAAAGGTGACCGAAATCGTGTAGATGCATCGCCAAGAAAAAAGCGAGCTAAAGGGGAGACGTTTCCGGAGGACTTCTGCCGCTCAATATACTTGCCACTCCCCCGCGACGCTTTTCCAGACGTGTTGGAACTCTTCGATATGCCGGACGCAACCATGGTCCAAGGCGTACGCGATTCTACGAATGTTCCATCACAGTCCCTATACTTGTTGAACAACCAAACCGTAGCGAGTTACGCGAACACAATCGTTCAAAACGCCATGGAAACATTTCCGGGGAGAGGTTCTGAGACTTTCGAACAGAGAGTCACTTGGATATATCGCAAGATACTTTCCCGGATGCCCAGCGGCGATGAACTTAGGCTGGCGGATCAATTGTTGAAACAGTCTGAGAGTAGCGAGGCGGGTTGGATTAGTCTTGTCCGCGGTCTGCTTGCAACTGCCGAATTTCGTTATTTGGATTAATACGAACGAGTGATCAAGAGTCACACGAAAGAACAATATGCCACTTTGCAATCATCGAATGCAGCTGTTTAATCGTCGCAGTGTTTTGCAACATTCTGCTTGTGGATTTGGTTGGTTGGCTTTTTCCTCACTTCTCGCAGCACAAAGCCGCGAAGATAAAGCCGAAAGCAAGGATTCTGGCGGAAAGCTCGGGACGCATTTCCCAGCGAAAGCCAAGCGAGTGATATTTCTATACATGCGGGGGGGGCCTTCGCATGTGGATACCTTTGACTACAAACCCGAGCTTGCAAAAGCCGACGGTAAGAGTGGCCCTAAGTCGGGTAGCAAGTGGATGAAGTCCCCTTGGGAGTTTAAGCAACGCGGTCAGAGTGGATTGTGGATCTCGGACTTGTTCCCCGAACTCTCAAATGTTGCGGATGAACTGGCGATCATTAACTCGATGCAAACCGATGTGCCAGCGCACGTACAAGCGACTGTTCGGATGCATACCGGAGCTAGCCAATTTGTACGACCAAGCGTCGGCTCCTGGGTGCTTTATGGTCTTGGAGCCGAGAACGAGAGCATTCCAGGTTTCATCAGTATTTCCCCGAGCGGCAGTGCCCTGAACTATGGGAATTCATTTCTTCCTGCAAACTATCAAGGCATGCGATTGGGGAATGGGAATCGAGAAGTCGATGAGACGCAAATCGCAAACCTCGCACCCTTAGTAGGAAGCGAACGTCAACGGCGTGAATTGGACTTCATCCAAAGCATGAACCAAAAGAAATTGCAAAACGACCCGGCAGATCAAGAGATCGAAGGGGTCATCCATTCCTACGAGTTGGCTTTCCGGATGCAATCGGAATTGCCAAAAGTGATGGACATCAAGTCCGAGTCGAAAGAAACACAGGCCTTGTATGGTCTGGACCGAAAGGATTCGAAAGGATTTGGAAGCAAGTGTTTGATGGCTCGACGATTGGCCGAAGCCGGAGTGAGATTCATCGAAATCTCGCAAGGGTCTTGGGATCATCACGGCAATATTCAAACTGCATTGGCCAGCAATTGCGAAGCCATCGACAAGCCTATCAGTGGATTGATCACCGACTTGAAACAACGCGGGATGCTTGATGAAACATTGATCGTCT
>CAIJIZ010000613.1 GCA_903820735.1 uncultured Pirellula sp. | reverse complement strand
TGAGCTCCAGCGCGAGAGTCGCCAAAACATCGGGGGCTGTCATGTCCCCAAAAAATCACTTTCAGGCTAAGAGACGGGGTAGGATTCGAACGACCAGCAAATACTCAAACCTTCTCAAGAAACATTACACAGCGCGACGCGAAATCCAACGCGTGCAGGTATCAAACAAGCATGACAACTCGAAACTCCACCCATCGGTGCAGACTTGCAACATCCCGAGATCCAAGTGTACGAAAGCTTTCCTCGACTCTCCGGAGTCTTCGACTCCGCCCCTATACGTCGACCACGTCCTCCAACAGGATGCCCCCATCAAGCAAATCAATGCCTTCATGCGCATCGCCTAGCTGAGTTACTTGTTGGTCACCGTGTATGATTTCGCCAAGCCGGCCCGCTTGGCGAAGGTGATCGTGTAGGGGAGATTATTAAGGAAAAAGCGCCCCGGTTTTTGAACAACCAGGCCTGGACATTACAGCTTTACACTGTCCAGAGCAATTCTCGATCGAGCCATCGAACCAGGAGCTAAACAACGATGCCACGTCAGCTTTCCGTGTTTTTACCATCGTTACTGATTATTGGGATGATTCAATTGGGGTGTCAGGAGCGCGCTCAGTCGCCGAAAACGATCACGAACAGTATCGGGATGGAGTTGGTATTGATCAAGCAGGGCAATTTCTTAATGGGATCTCCAAAAACCGAGTTAGGAGATGGCGGAAAACATATTGAAGACGAATCACCACAACATGAAATACGGATTAGCCGGGACTTCTACATGGGACAAACAGAAGTAACACAGGGGCAGTGGAAGGCTATCATGGGAACAGAGCCTTGGAAAGGAAAACAATATGTGAAAGAAGGTGAGAATTATCCAGCGAGTTATGTAAATTGGACTCAAGCAGGTGAGTTCTGCCAAAGACTGAGTAAGCAGGAGGAGAAGCAAGGCAGGAAGTACCGGTTACCCACAGAAGCGGAGTGGGAATATGCTTGTCGAGCAGGAACGAGGACGAAGTACAGTTTTGGAGAAGACGAGGGTAAATTGAGCGATTACGCTTGGTTCGATACTAATGCGAAAAATGTAGGTGAGTCCTACGCGCACGAGGTTAGCCGAATGAAAGCCAATGGGTATGGATTGCATGACATGCATGGAAATGTATCGGAGTGGTGTAGTGACCATTATGACCCCAAGTACTACGCAAACTCAGCGAAAGTAGATCCATTGGCGTCAACATCATCCATGAAGGGCAGGGTGACTCGAGGCGGCAATTGGTTCGGCACGCAAGGCTTTTGTCGCTCCGCAGTCCGCGATGGTGAGGGCCTGCCGCAATTCTTGAGTCCCGCTTTGGGGTTCCGGGTGGTTCTTTTGGATTAGGGATTATCCGAAGCTTTCGCAATCAACAATTGATAGGCACCAGTATGAGGTCGCTGGCGCGGCAAAGGTGTTCCTCGATGAGGAGATGGGGAAAAAAGCGTCTCGATTTTGAGCGGCAATGCGTGGAATGATACAATTTCATGGCGTTTCAGGAAGTTCGACCGAGCCACCGAATCAGGAGCTAATAACACATGCCACGCCCGCTATCGATTTTTTTGTCAACGATTGTGATTTTCGGAATGTGGCAACTTGATTGTCATTTACTCGCACAGCCCCCCAAAGAGATCACCAACAGCATCGGGATCAAGCTGGTGTTGATCCCTAAGGGGACATTCATGATGGGCTCGCCGATCGAAGAGGAAGGGCGATATGACAATGAGGTGCAGCATAAGGTTACAATCAGCAAAGATTACTACCTTGGCGTGACGGAAGTCACCCAAGGCCAATACGAGAAGGTGATGGGAACCAACCCAAGTAAATTTCAGAAGCAAGTCATCCTCAATAAAGACAGTTCGATGTACCCTGTTGAGAAAGTAACTTGGGAGGATGCGGTGTCGTTTTGCAAGCGATTGTCGGAATTGCCCGACGAGAAGAAAGCTGGTCGCGTGTATCGCTTACCGACCGAGGCGGAATGGGAATACGCTTGCCGCGCTGAGAGTGAAACTGCATTTTATTTTGGAGCGAGTTCAAAACTATCGGACGATTTTGCATGGTTTGGAAACAGTAACAAACAGACGCACCCGGTTGGTGAGAAGAAGCCGAATGCATGGGGCCTATACGATATGCACGGGAATGTCTTTGAGTGGTGTGGCGATTGGTTCAACGAATATCCCAAGGGTGCCATCAGCGATCCAACGGGCCCGAAAGAGGGCGTTCTTCGAGTGTTCCGTGGCGGCAGTTGGCAATCCGGTGCCGCGTCTGGTAGGTCAGCGACCCGCTTCTTCACCGCACCGTTTGGCCGGGGCGATTGGATTGGCGTCCGCGTTGCCCTGAGTTCCTCCGAGATCCCCAAGTCGCCGGAGGCAGAAAGCAAGTAAATGGATGCCGAGCGGGTGGTCGTAGGCACGAAGCGAGTCAGGGCGGATGCTCGCGAGCATAGTTGCCGGAGGCCGCGATGCGGAAACGAGGTGTCAACAGGTCGGTTGAACCACCAATTCTAACGCAAAGTGCGGTCTTTTTCTTCACGCCCCCACCAAGCGATACGTCCCGGTTGTGCTCGGGCAGACGAACTCGATGTGGCCGGCAAGGCGGAGCGTGTCGAGTTCGCGTTTGACTGCCTTGAGGCTACACCCAATCTCGCTGGCGATGTTCTTCGATCGCATCTTGCCAGACTGCCGCAGGAGCGTCAGGATCAGTTCCTGCAGGCTCGCCGGCGTCTCGACCTCGAGTGCTTGAACGGCCACGGCGTTTCTAACCGCTACAAACCGGAAAAGTTCGATTGCTGGCGTCATGGGGGTGGTCGTGACACGTCAGGTCACAGCAGAGAAGAAATTGGAAAAATTTCAGAGCGACCTTCGAGAATGCTGAGCGTTTTCAAGCTTGGAGTTAACTACCTGGGCTTATATCGATCGAAACCATTTGCTAACCCATGCAACTTGATTTTTGTGTCATATATGCAACACTATTTGGGTCGGGTCGGTCGCGGCCTTTAATCCGCAATCTCTAACTATCCAAGACGAATTTCGCTCTCTAATCTACTTCAAAGCCGCGTCAAAGAACTCGAGATGTCGATCTCGGATCTTGCTCGCCGTAGCGGGGTATCTCGAGCAACCGTGATTCGTATCCTTGGGGGTAAGGATGAGCACTACTCGGTTTCCAATCTACAAGCTATCCTCTCGGCGCTAGGAATGACACTGGAATTAGCGGCCACGCCAGCCGAGCAGTTCAAGGATGACATCGCCACACAGAAGGCAAAGCGTTTAATTGCGCTTACACAAGGAAACGTAGCGTTAGAATCCCAAGCTATACCGGCAGCCTCCGCGAAAAAGCACTTGGAAGCCACCAAGGCGCGTATCGCATCATCCAGCCGAAGGCTCTGGGCATCTTAAATCTCTAAGATCAGGTGTAGTCTTCAGTGAATCCATTTGGTTCAACCGGCAAAGATGATGACACCCCCTTTGACGGATCGGGTTTAAAGATCAAGTCCATCAAAACATGTCGCCAACTCAATGACGCTGAGTTTGAGTCGATCTTGCGAGTGACCGAGAAGTATTTGATGAGCAAACCAAGGGATTATTTTTCGAGATCAACCTGAACCAAAGTCTGATCTTGTGCATCTCTAAAGCTTGCGGGGATCATCCGTCCCTGTCTATTTTTCTGCTCGGAACAAGTCGCCACATGTTGGCGGCCGTACCACTATTTTGCGATCCACCACTTCAAAAGGTGCATTGATGGCCCATTGACGTTCTTCGATCAGATCCGGTTTCGGCTGTGTACCTGCTTGATTTGTATTTCAAGCGGGGGTCGGAGATCGTCTGTTTACGAAGGAGGTCCTTGTGGATCGTTCTCTTGCCGGTAAGCCGGCGGAGGCCGCTCGCTTGTGGACTGCTTGGTACATCAAACGACGCAAACTTGAGCAGATCGGCGTAGAGCGTCTGCTTCAAGAAGCACTGCGCGAGCAAGGCACTTATGCTGGGGTCACAAAGACCAAAATCCGGCGTGCTGCTTCTCGCTTAGTCGCTAGCGGCGTGGCCAAGTAGCCCGTGCGGCCATGGGTGTAGCATTGGCAACGCTGCTCCCATCCACCTGAATCAGATTCGGAGCCCGCCGAGGCTTGGCGTCAGAACTCGGCTTTTTTGATTTCACACATCCTCGATGCCGTTTTGTTTGATCAGTCGCCCGGTGCGATATCGTTTACTGGAAGATCTGCAACTGCCACGGATTTTGGTCTGTACACCCATTCAGTTTTTGGGAGACCCTGATAATGACTTCTAATCCAATTTTGGACGAGATTCACGCCACAAGGGACAAACCCAAACGATGGCTGGATAGACCGGCACCAGTGGAAGTTCGGGATCGTCAGTGGAGTCTGGTAGGTGGATCATGATTGGGATGCGTCAGAACTTCTCATCATGAGATGGCTTGGCAGGACGGGTCCAAAAGAAATTTCCCGTTCTTGCATGTTGGGCAGTCTCTTTGATCCAGTAGGAATGCTTTAATCACTTTGTCCGAATTGCAATCTGGGCAAATTCTTTTGCTGCCCCTTGAATCAACTACCACATCATGACCGCAATTCAGACACAAATGCGGGACATCGTTCCCAATACATTTTGCGAGAGCTTCGTGGTCGGGGTGGTAGGCGTACTGCTTCTTCCCCGTTTCGTCGATGTAGAAAGGATTACCATCGGACCACGCATCGATCTTGCGTCCGCAACCTGAACAAACAAATCTTCGGCACTCTGCCATTTTTGCTA
>CAIJIZ010000612.1 GCA_903820735.1 uncultured Pirellula sp. | reverse complement strand
TCGTTGAGCAAAGCTTCGTTCTTCTCAAGCTTGCCTTGTTCGATCATTTCCCAAACCATCCAAGCGATTTGGTTGCCCATCATCGGTTCGGCGGTTCCAAGCTCCATCGCTTGCTTGAGTGTCTTCGCAACTTCTTCTTGCTTGCTGCCTGCGATCTGATGAAGATTGACCTTCATCATGGTGAATTGCAGCTTGTTCATCGGGTTCTTGACCGACTCGGTTAGCTCATCGAATTTAGCAAGAGCCTCGTCGAATTTCTTAGCTCGAAGCAATCCACCGACTTCCTTTTGTACCTTCATTTGCAGAGCAGCAATTTGCTGGGACTCCTTGAATTGCTCAGCAAACTTTTCTCGCTCCCATTTGTTTTCAACGACAGCCTTCAGGGGGGCGTCGAGTTCCATTGGGTGACCGATCCACTCGATCATTCCGTCCTTGCCTACGAGGAACGCGCAAGGAATGCCGTTTTGTGAAGCTGCTTCCATGTAGTCCTTGTTCGACGATCCATCTGGATCGGTGGTCAAGCAGTAGGACTTGGTCAGGTCAGCGAAAGTCATTTCCTTTTCAGATCGTGGGACACTTCGTTCTAGGAACTCCTTGACGGTATCGAGCGGTTCATCGCTGATGCTGACGATTTGCACACCCTTGTCGCCGTATTCCTTTTGCATTTCGACGATGTGCGGCATGCTTGCGACGCAAGGGCCACACCAAGTTGCCCAGAACTCAACGACGTAGACTTTGTCTTTTTGGAAATCGGTGACCTTGGAGAATTTACCTTCTCCGTTTTGTACCCAATGTTCCACATCGAGTACCGGTGCTTTGCTACCGATGCTCAACGTGTCGTCGGCGAATGCCAAGGAGCTCATTGCGCTGAGGGATCCCAAGAAGCCGACGGCGGCAGTGTTTCGAACGATTGAAAAGAATCGCTTCATGGACGATTGTCCTTTGCTAACCAAAAGGTGACTGAAATGACTTGAAAAGGCGCAGTTCAACACTGCAGGAACTTCCTCTGGCTTGCCGTTTTGCATCGCATCCGTACTTTGCCCGGTTCCCTTGCCTAGATGCCATCCTAGTATACGTATTTTTTATTCTTGGGCTAGCAATTCGATCCGTTGCGACCGGAAAATTCCGATGGGTCTACTTAGTTCCTACAAGCGGTAGGGAGAGGGGGTTATCTGATCGGATCGGTGGGAGAAAGAGCTAGATTTCACCGATAAAGTGGAAGAATTAAAAACCGGCGGAATTTCTAAAGGAATTCAAAGCCGTAGCCGAGAGGCTCGAGTTTTCCCGTTTCTCAGAGGCGGATCATTCGTGGCGTCGGTGTGGTATTCCCCGTGTTGTGCAATTCAGTTCCGAAAGGTTTCAAACTCAATGCCAGTTGAATTCTTGAGTGCTACTTTGAGTTTACTATTCCTGGGTGTATGGTTGTTTGTCGGCCATATCATCGCGGCAGATTACTTTTAGGGCAAAATACAGTTCGCGACGATCCTGCGGTTTGTATAGCCCGTCATCGAACCACGAGCAGTTAGAGTGTTCTCGTAGCCCTAAGGTTGCGCGGGTCGCACAGGTTCGCCTTGCGGATCCACTGGGTAGAGGGCGTTCTGTTGATCGAGGGAGCTAGTCATCTGAGCGATGAGTTCCTTGAGAATTTCAGGATTTGATTCTGCCAAGTCGTGCTGTTCGAAAGGGTCCTCGCTGAGTGAAAAGAGTTGGTAGTGGGAAGCTTGTCCGGGAGGAGTTGGGAAGTAATGGTAAATGAGTTTCCAATCTCCTTTCCGAAAGATGGTGAAGTAGTCGGAGCGGTGTGGCGCATGGGGAAAGTGCATCAGAAATTCTCGTTCGCGAACCGGCGTACCTGAGTCTAAGTCACTCAAACTGCCGAGCAGGGATCGGCCATCGACTCGGTGTGTAGAGGGAATTTCACGATGGATCAGCTCAGCTACCGTCGGTAGGACATCATAGATCGCGCCCCATTGTCGTACGATGGAGCCGGCTGGGATCTTGAATTGATTCTGGATGGCGTTCGAGGCGGGTTTCGCCCAGGAGATCATGAACGGGACCCGAACGCCCCCTTCATAATGCGATCCTTTCTTACCTCGAAGTGGAGCGGAGCTTGCAACTTCATGTGGCCCCCCCAGAGGTGCGTCCGATCCGTTATCACCAAGGAAGATCACCAGCGTGTTTTCTGCTACGTTGAGGCTTTCGAAATGCGCGAGCATTTTTCCAAGCGAATCATCCATGCTTTGAATCAACGAAGCATATGCTTGGGAGTTTTTGTTCTTGAACTCTGGTTGTGAATCGGCTGCGAAGTTTGGATCGGGTTGGAAGGGTGCATGAACGGCGTAGTGTGGAAAGTACAAAAAGAACGGCTTGGAGTCCCGAACCGATTGTGTAACGTACCGCTGGGCCTCTAGGGTCAAAGCTTCGTTTAAGAAAATCTCTTTCCCGTGGTAAGCTTCGAGACCTGGGACTCCATGAGTAGGTTTAGGGCCGAGGTTTCCGAAATTCTTCGTTCCGTAGTAACTACCTGGTTGGCCGATGGATGATCCCCCGACGTTGATGTCAAAACCTAGGTTGGTTGGGTCTTCTCCCGGAGTGTTTCTTGGCCCGAAGTGCCCTTTGCCCACGTGGATCGTTCGATAGCCCGCATCGTGAAACCAACGCGCCATTGTGAAGCTGTTTGTGTCGAGTCCCTGCCAATTCCATTCCGGTGGGCCATTGGGACCTTTGTTGTTTGTATCTGGATTGATCCAAGTCGTTGTGCGATGCCGGGCGCTGTTCTGACCGGTCATCAAGGAAATCCTCGAAGGGGAGCAAACGCTCATTGCATAGAATTCCGTAAACCTCGCTCCTCGCTCAGCAAGCCTTTCCATGTTCGGTGTGCGATAAGCATCGTTCAAGGGGTAGCGTACGGGCTTACCTTCCCTGTCGACAAGAAACGGTACAGAGGTGTCCATCACTCCCATGTCGTCGATGAGCATGATCATCACGTTGGGTAGTTCTGTTCTTTCCGTTTCCCCATCCCGCGTTGGAGTGACAACTTGAGCTAGATCTTGAGCGAGAACAGTTTTCAAGTATATCGCGGAGCAATGGATCGTCAGCGTTAAGATGATACATACAAGGTTCAAGAAGACTCGTAGATTGAAATGCATGTTCGCGTTCTCAGTTCAACTTTACTTTTGCAAAAGTTCCATTTTGGAAATCGATCCCCCCTGCCCTTCTACCCACAGAATACGCTGGTTGGACGCTACGTTCTCAATGGTCTCTGTTTCACCACTCGGCCAGCGGACTTCAAGTCGTTCAACCTGAGCGGCTTTGCCCAATCCGAGATGGATCAAGTGTTGGTTGGTTCCATAGAACCCATCGCCGACGGTGCTAGCCGCAACCCAACGCTCTTGGCCTGCGATCGCCGTGACGGTTGCTCCGATTGCGTTGCGTTCAGATTTCGTGCCGATCAGTTCGAGTTGCAGGAATCGATTGTCATTGGCGGTTCGGTTCTCAAGGACAGCGGTGGGGCGATCAAGATGCGTAATCGCGAAATCCATTTTTCCATCGCGATTCCAATCGAGTGCCGTCAGTGATCGTCCGACGTTGTCTTGATTGAAATATGCACCCGGGCTTGGTGTCTTAAGCCATTCGAATTTTCCTTGCTGATTCCGAAGAACTTGGGGAGGCATTTGCCAGGGATCAAGGTAATCGATATGTCCATTGACGGTGATGAAGTCAAGCCAACCGTCATTATCGATATCGCTTAATTGGCATCCAAAACTCAACCATTCGAGGGTTGGCTCCCCAAGCTTTGCCTGGCGGGTCGCATCCATAAAGAAACCAGGTTGGACTTGAAGGTACAACGTGGAGACTTCGTATCGAAAATTCGTAACGATCAAGTCGATTAATCCATCGCGGTTTTGATCACCAGATGCGATTCCCATCGAAGCTTGTGCGCGCCCGAGTAGATCGACGGCGACTCCGGCTCGGATCGCTTCTTCAGACAAAGTCCACTTGTTTGCCTCGGTTGCATTTTGACTTACCAAATAGTGATTCGGTGAGACGTCATTAGCGATAAACAAGTCGTTGCCATGCTGTTGGTCAAGGTTGGTAATCAGCGCTCCAAGTGCATAACCATCGACAAGCGAATCGAGAAGATCTGCGTCTGCAACTTTCCAGTTACCATCTCCACCATTGAAGTGAATTCGGGTGTGACCTGCGGGAAAGCGTTTTGGGTGGCAAAACATCGAATCTGGATTCGCTGGCGTAGGGCATTTGCGAGTTAAAAACTCTTCTCCATCGATATATTCGCATTGGACGATATCGGGAAGAGTGTCACCGTTTAAATCCGCCGCTTGAATTGCGCTATTCCAAATTCCTGATGGGGATGAAGGGAGGTCCGCCAGCGGAGCAAGTTCAAAAGTACCATCCCCTTGATTGCGATACCATCGGATCGAACCGATGTTCGCGATCAATAGATCATCGAAACCATCTTGGTCCAAATCCGCCACACCCGTTCCTTGACCATACCCTAAATCGGCAACCTTTGCGGAACTTTCGACTGCTACGAATCGCGCACCGCGATGCGATCGATAAAGCTGTTTAGGAAGGAACATCGTAGCAGGATCTGAAGTTGCTCGATCGGGTTCTTGGATGCTTTGTAGTCCCTGCGTCTGTGGGTTCGGCGATAGAGGGTTCGGCGATTGAAGTTTCGGGGATTTCGGTTTCGGTGATTGGCCTGCTTGGGAGTAATACAGATCAGGCCATCCATCTCGATCGTAATCAAGTGCAGAGACTCCTCCGCCGACGCCCTCTAGCGTTGTCCAGTTTCGTCGTCCTTGCGCTCCGTTTTGATACATCGCGGTTATCCCGATTTTTTCAGCGACATCCTCTAGTGCAATCGGCACGCCTGACGTCAAGGTTTGGGGACCGGAGGGATTTGGTTCCGAGGATGATACTAAATCGGATCCAGTTTTCTGATCGGAACTCGCAAGGTCTTGGGGAATAGTCCAGCTGTCGAGTGGAAGTTTCGCGAGTAGTGGTAGCGGTTGTGGTTTGCTGCTCTTGAGCTCCCGCTGTGCGTTGAGCAAACGTTCAGGGATAGGCTGCTTTGTATTGGTTAGTCCAATCGCTTCCCATCCAAAACTTGGGACAAGATCATCCAATTCGCCGTAGAGTTTCGCAATTTCAAAGAAGGCATCATCCTTCGCTTGGCCTCGTTGCAGTTGAAACGTCAGATCTTTGATTCGAATCAGTTTACCTGTCTCTTCGCGAACCTCGCGAGCGAGTTGTGGTTGCTTGAGTTCCAGCAGACATTCAGCGAGCGATTGCATCGACGCAACGTGCCGCCGGTCGAGTAGCAGAGATTCCGTGAAGCACTTTGCGGCTGCAGTCCAATTGCTTCGTTGCATCCAATACCGGCCAACGATATACCAATACTCAGGGTGTTTGGTATTACCGCTAGGAGGTTTGGTGATCCACGATTCAAGCAGCGCGTACTGATTTGTTTCCAATAGAGCTTCCGTATACCAAACCCATATTTCAAGCTGATTCGGTGCAGCTTGTATGCTTGATTCTAGTCTCGCAAGGGAATCCTTCCACCGGTCGGCGAAGAGCAAGAGGCGTATCTCACCGAGTTGACTCATTGGGTCGTCGGGGTGCCGAGAATGAAATGCAGTACGAAGCTTTTCTTGGTCGACCGGTTCGCGAAGGTCGACTAATCGCATGAGATCTTCGGTTGTGAAGTTACCGATTCGCACGAGTCGATCTAAAACCTTGCTGGCGTCCCAGCGACGGCCTTGAGCATGAAGCACATCAACAAGAAGTCTCAGGGCGGGGACGGCACTTGGGTAATCTTTAAGGATGGATCGCAGCAACGCTTCGGCCTGGGGGATTTCACCGGCTTGTGCAAGCCATTCCGCATGCTGTCCGGCTGCCGCCGCACCGGCTTGTGGATCGTCTCGGGGGATTTTGGAGATCAGTTGGATGGCACCAGAGAGGTTGTTCCTAGCCGCCATGATCTTTGAAGTGATGAAGATCGCTGGATTCGAACCGGGCTGCTCGACCAAGAGCCCTTTGGCTAGTTCCCAAGCGTCATCGAACTTTTGCGTCGCATAAAGCGATTCCGCTCTTTTTAGCCGTTCTTCAAAGCTACCATCTGTTGGGGTTTTTGATGGACTTGAGGTGCTATTGGGCTCAGAAGTTCGATTCGTAGGAGCAGCGGAAGTTGACTGGTTTGAAGCGACCTGCGAATCCGTCCGATTGCAACTGATCGAGCAGCATAAAGCCAAGCCTAGAAGTCCTACTTGCCAATACAAGAGCGCTGTTGGCATCAACCAAGAGGATGTAGAAGGAGCAATGAGTGGAGAGGATTGAGAAGTCATGCTTGAAACTCCTGATGTGGGCGACTACAAGTCATCAAGGAAAGTCGATCGTGAAACATGCAATCCCACTGCATAGGCTTCTAAATTTTAGGTCAACCGGGATTGGTATTCGTGGACCGATTTTATGATCTTTTCGAGGCTGTAGCGGGGCTCGTATTCGATTGCCGATTTGAGCCGTGTCAGATCGGGAACTCGACGACGTATGTCTTCGAAGTCTTCGTCGTAGGCTTGAGCGTACGATTGAAACGTAATGGATGCTTTTGGGTTGACCAGTTCGATAACTTTCTTAGCCATATCTAGAATCGAGACTGGGGTATCTGAGCCGATGTTGTAGATTCGCCCGAAGCAGTCCGTACTTTGCATCAATGTCGTCACTGCGTGCACGACGTCCGAGACATGTGCGAAGCAGCGCGTTTGCTGGCCATCGTCGTGGACGACAAGCGGATTGCCCTTCATTGCGGCATCAACGAATCGAGGAAGTACCATCCCGTAGGCACCGGTTTGTCGGGGACCTACAACGTTAAAGAATCGCCCGATGATGATCTTCATTCCGTATTCACGCACGCAAGCCATGCAAAGGAATTCATCGATCGCTTTACTTGCACCGTAGCTCCATCGGGGTTTGGTGGTAGGGCCGAAGACCAAGTCGTCGTTTTCGTTCCACATCGGTTTCGGGTTCTTCCCGTAGACTTCGCTGGTGCTAGCTAAGAACAGCGGTATCGAAGTACCCGCAAGATGTTGCCTGCGAAGTTCGTCGAGTAGCAATTGCGTGGGGTAGATGTTTCGGTGAATCGTTTGCGTTGGTTGCTTTGCGATCAAGGCTACGCCGACGGCAGCCGCAAGATGGTAGACCGCATCGATCCCATGGCAAAGCTCTTGGATGCGACCAGGTTGAGCGAGATCTGAAGGGATTACCGTCAAACGCGGATTGCCTTGATGGTGTTCCAGGTTTCTCGGGTTACCGGTGCTAAAATCGTCGACGACGAGAACTTCGTCCCCCCGATTCAAAAAGTAATCTGTCAGGTGCGAGCCGATGAATCCGCCCCCGCCTGTGACCAGTATTCGCATGAAATGAAACCTAATTGCAGAACGGAATTGCAGTACGGAACGGGCGTAGGACCGAAGCGTTCGAGCGGATCCAATCCGAATATTTGCAGAGCTAGTGAAAAACGAAGGTGTATTGTACTAGCAAACTTCGGTTTGCAACGTCCCCGTACAGTCCCTTTTACCTTCGCACCTGAACATTTTACTCGGGAAGTCATCCGTTTGTTGGCCGGTTGTTGGCCGGAAGCTATCGACTAGGGGACGGCTGAACCGGGTGGAGTCGTTTTTTTAAGACAAACAACAATCCGTTTGGGGGCGAGGAAGACGATCAGAGTCCCGTGTTTTCCGGTGTGGAAATTACAAGCACCAATGGTTTGTTGGTGGCCATTGGCCATGCAATGGTAACCCGATGCGTCAGCGAGGCAGCAGCGGAGTGATGGTTGATTTCATTAGCCGCCGTTGCCGAGGTTTATTGGTTTATTGAGCGATGGGTCTTACGCGGAGCGTGCGGATGAGCGATGGAGCTTGTACTGCAGATGCCTCCCTGACGGTTCGGGTTACCATTAGCCGCAGTTACCAAGGCCTATCGGATTATTGAGCCGTGATCTTACGCGGAGCG
>CAIJIZ010000611.1 GCA_903820735.1 uncultured Pirellula sp. | reverse complement strand
TTCGTCGCAGTTCGCCCCATGTTGGTTGATGAGCTGATTCCCTCGGCCACGGCCATTCTTTTTCAGTTGCTTCTGGACCGCGTCGAACATCGAGGCTTCGATGATGGGTTCATGCTCTCCCTTATGGAGCAGATCCTTGTGGCGAATCAAGCCGGCGTACAGGGGATTGGTCATTAATGTATAGATCGAGCATTTATCGAAGGTTTTTCCACCGCGAGAAAGGCCGCTTTTCGTCGTCCACTCTTTGTTTAGCCAACCGCGTTTGTTGACGTCTTGGACGACTGGGAGCAAGGTCCCGAGTTCTTGGCAGGCTTTAGGCGAGAGGCAATAGGCGATAGGCTATTACGGGAATATTTCATCATTCAGTTCCTTATGGTACGAAGATCAAATGAGAGATCACAAGAAGCTACGTGCTTTTGAGTTGGCGGATGTGTTGGTGTTGAACGTATACCGAGCCACCCGAGGATTTCCCGACGACGAGAAGTTTGGATTAACGTCCCAGTTGCGTCGGGCAGCGATTTCGATTGCATCAAACATTGTGGAAGGTGCAGCAAGAAGTAGCCTGCCAGAATACGTTCGGTTTCTTGAAATTGCATATGGATCAGCCAAAGAAGTCGAATATCAGCTTTCGATCGCTGAGAGACTTGGTTACGGGCAAACAGACGTAATTCATGCGCTTTCGGATCAAGCTTCCGAAACGGCGAAGGTACTCCATGGTTTGATTCGTGCGCTGAGAGATAAATCATGATTGCGTCCGTTCTACCTATCGCCTATCGCCTAATGCCTATCGCCTAATGCCTAACCTAAAGAACTGGAATCCGTTGACGTGGGAGCCGGTGATCGCGTTGGCGACCGCCGTGAGGGATTTGTATAGTTGGCCTTCGTATTCGAATCCGTTGCTTACGATCAGCACGCGGATCTGCCGTCCCTTGTACTCTCGATGAAGCATCGAGCCCGGAGGTGGCAAGCGCTGGTCCAAGGCAGGTCGCGACTGGACATCTGCCGTTACAAGTCTCGGTTGGATCGCCTCGCGTGGGGGTGTGACGCGCACTTCGGAGTCGAGTGCTAATTCGGCCGCTCTGGCCCTGGCTCGCTCCGAAAGGTCACCTTCGGCGTTGGCTTGGAGTCGCCAAGCGATACGTCGGATCAAGTAACGTTTGTTGCGGCTTCGGCATTTCTCAGTTCATGGCTTCTTCCTAACGCCTTTCGCCTCCAGCCTATCGCCTGCTGAGGATCCGAGAAAGATTGATTCGACATGGCATATCCCACCGGGTTGGAGAAAACGCGAGCTGGAACTTTCTCAGCTCACCCGGGTTATGTATGCCGTTGGGGAGAAAATGGGCGCGGAAGAAATGGGGAAGGCTATCGTTAGCCTCACGTTTCGTTTTCGATATCCGCAAGTTCTCGGCTATTGCAGACCGATGCCGCGTTCATCGGTGCACTTGCAAAAATGCAGGTCTTGTAAGAAACTCAACGTCCTTTACCAATCAACCGTTATTCGATTTTTCGTCACAACAACAAGCAAGTTAGTAGGGACAAGTAGATTGATTGATATCCCCGTAGTAATAAACTCAAGTGGAATGCCAATCCGAGCACACCGCAATTGTCCGCATCTCAAAAAAGGGCATTGGTATGCTTTAGACTTAGCAATGACGGGCGACGCTCCCAAAGACTTTCTGAGTGTTTACGAATATGGCGCACCGGGCTGTAAGCGAGGTCGTCGAAAATCTTGGCCACGCTACATCGCCAAAGTTGGTCACAAGTGGTATCCAAACGAATCTATCACCGAACATCTGATTACTCGGCTCGGCCAGTCCCTAATGATGGATATTGCTGACTCTCGGATTATGCATGTCCGAGGACAAGTGCGTTTTTTTAGCCGTTACTTCTTGAAAGGAAGCGAGTATCTTTTGCATGGCGCGGATATTTTTGCTTCGTACTTGGAAGATCACGACAAAGCATTTGTGCAAGGGGTCGAAGACGAAGGCAAGTCGCCAGAGTTCTTCGATTACGATTTTGTTGCGGCATCGATCCGGGCGATGCTCCCCGCTACCGCAGAGCTGATTCTACAGAAATTCCACAGAATGCTTGCTTTTGACGCTTTAATCGGTAACAACGACCGCCATTTCTTCAATTGGGGCGTCATCTGCGACCATACAGGTCGGCAGAGTTCCCGATTTAGCCCCATATTCGATACAGCTAGAGCTCTTTTTTGGAACCAATCGGAGGAACGGTTGTCTAAAATGGAGAGTAGCGGGCGATGTCCAACCGACCAAATTCGCAAATACTGCCGTGAGTCATACTCGAAAATCGGGGCGGCATGCCAGGGGCGTGTGAACCACTTTGCGTTGTTGGACTCCGTTCTCAACCGTTATCCGACAACGAAAGCGGATTTTGACATACTGGCAGGTATCGACTCCGAACCTGTAGATTTGATTGAGATCTTGCTCAAAGGAGAGTTTGCTCGCTTGATTTCGCCAAAGCGACGGACTTGGATCTGCCGAATGCTCGATTACCGTACCGAACAGTTTCGAAAAACGCTTAAAGGAGAACCCACAGATGCTTGACAAAGTCTTGCGATTTTTCCGCGGTGTATCTTCAGGGCGTGGCACTGAAGCAGTTGACCGCTCCAACAATGCTATTTTTGTACTTGTGTTGGGTAGGCTCCCTATGCTCGTTCTCAGTCGCGATTCAGACGGTTGGACCATGCGTTACACCGACGCGTTCAAGGACCAGAACCGAGTAGCCCCTTTGGTTCCATTTCCCGATGTGAACAAGGTCTATCGTTCGCAGGAATTGTGGCCTTTTTTTTCGGTTCGAATTCCCAGCATCGCGCGTCCAGAGGTCGAGCGAACGGTTCGCGAAGAGCATCTCGATTATGACGATTTGGCTGCTATGTTGCGTCGATTCGGCCGCCGT
Source organism: uncultured Pirellula sp. (assembly GCA_903820735.1). Taxonomy (GTDB): domain Bacteria; phylum Planctomycetota; class Planctomycetia; order Pirellulales; family Pirellulaceae; genus JBKCUI01. Next base: position 377 of record CAIJIZ010000611.1, on the reverse strand, counting down.
AGCGTAGCCGACCAGTTTGAGCTTAGGCCCGCCCCTGATGCAAATGGACTAGTGGGTGCCAATTAAGTTCGTGGAATCGATGCCTGCCAATTTCGCCATCGCATCATTCAATCCTTCGAAGCTTTCGCGCTTCCATCGCGCCGGCCATAACCCGGAGGTCAGTTGTCTTTGATGCGTTTCGCGGGTTATGAAGTAGAGATAAAGCGACTGCTGCGCACCGCAGTCACGCGAAAAACCAATGAAATCGCTGGTCTAGGGAGCCCAAAACGCCCAAGAACTTGCGGGCGTGACCTGCCGGTTATGGAAAAGAGGCTCCAAAACTCGCGCTTTTGTCGCGCGGGGCATAACCGGGAGGTCATTTTGGTTTTCGAGTTTTC
>CAIJIZ010000610.1 GCA_903820735.1 uncultured Pirellula sp. | reverse complement strand
AGTGGGTTGACTCGATCATCGGAGACGTTTCCATCGATTGATTGGGATGGATTCTTGGGTAGGCAAGGTAGCATTGCTACGAACGGTTTGACGTCGAAATCCGAATCAACGGGAATCGGGGCGATAGAAGCCGATTTAGGATGGAGTGATGTCGCCAAAGAAATGGGGGCAGACATTCCATATCGCAATGGGGACGATCCGAATCAACTCGGGATGCAGACGTATCAAAGCAACGGAGCAGGGGCGGGCGTGATCGATTTTGATCGGGACGGATGGCCTGATTTGTTCGTATTGCAGGGAGGAGGAGATCCTCGTAAACCTGAAACGAATGATCCGAGTGTCTTGTTAAGAAACATCTCGGGAAAGGCGTTTGAATCTGTAGCTTCTTTGGCGGGTGTGGCGAATAGAGCTTATGGCCAAGGGGTCGCAGTTGGGGATGTCGACCAAGATGGGTTCCTTGATTTGTTCGTCTTGAATTTTGGTGAGAATTTACTGCTGCGCAATCAGGGAGACGGAACATTTCAAAGGGTTCCTGTGCCGTTGATGCGGCGAGACATTGAGCAGCATCCAGTCTGGAGTGTCAGTGGAGCGATCGCGGATATCGATGGAGATCATTTGCCCGATGTGGTCGAAGTTAATTACGCATCTGGAATCGATGTGATTACGCACTTGTGCGTGTCGCGGGAACAAGTACCGCAGGTTTGTCGGCCTACTGAGTTTCCTGCGTCAGGTGATCAGTTGTATTTATCCGATGGTGCGGGAGGGTTTGTTTCCGGGAACGAACGATGGAAGTTGTCCATGGATGATGGGAGAGGTTTAGGGCTAATCGTCGGGAATCTCGATCGCAAGCATGGCAACGACCTGTACATTGCCAACGATATGTCGGCCAACAATCTTTATCTCAGCGGACCGCTGTCAGAAGGAAGTCGCGGTTGGAGTTTGGCCGATGAAGCCGTGAGGCGAGGATGTGCAGTGGACTTGCAGGGCAAGCCTCAAGCGAGCATGGGAGTGGGGTGTGCGGATGTTGATCGCAACGGAACACTCGATCTTTTCATGACGAATTTTATCGATGAGTACAATGCGCTTTACTTGCAAGATGGCGTCGGCTTTTTTCAAGACGCATCGCGACGCTACAAACTGATCGATCCCAAGAAGAAGACACTAGGATTTGGGACGCAGTTGTTGGACATCGACTGTGATGGTTGGCTAGATATGTTGATCGTCAATGGGCACGTCGATGATTATCGTTCGAAGGGGCAGCCTTACGCGATGCGGTCGCAGGTCTTTATGCAACGCGAGGGTGGTTTTATCGAAGAAGCATCGGATCGGCTAGGAAGTTATTTTCAAGCCGAGTATTTGTCTCGATGTCTCGGGGTGTGGGACTTTAATAGGGATGGTCGTGTCGACTCTTATGTGACCCACTTAGATCACCCATTATCTGTTTTGCGCAATGAAGTCAAAGGACAAGGGAATTGGCTAGCGATCGATTTAGTTGGCGTTGAGTCGGAACGCGATGCAATTGGAGCTGAAATTGAGTTGAAAGGTGACGGTCAGACTTGGGTGCATCAGCGTCTGGCAGGGAATGGGTTTGAGTGTGCCAATGAGGGGTTTGTGCATTTCGGAGTCGGTAAACTTGAGGTAATCGATAGTTTGGAAGTGCGTTGGCCAAGCGGCCGAGTTTCCCGATTTGAGAAGGTTGATGTGAATCGAAGGGTGCTGTTGATTGAATCGAGCGAAGTGGTCCATGAGGTGCTGCTTGAGCAACAACATCGCTGAGAAATCGGCCACCAAGCGGATGACATCGCTCGATCAATTTCGAGGGTACGCTGTAGCGGGAATGGTGTTGGTGAATTTTCTCGGTAACTATGCATGTGCACCGAGAATACTTCGTCACACGAATGACTACTGCAGTTATGCAGATACCATCATGCCCAACTTTTTGTTCGCTGTGGGGTTTTCGATCGCAGTGGTCTGGTATCGGGCTTTGAGCAAGGCCGCGTCGGCGATGGGGCTGGAAATCGGCGGACTAGATTCCAGCAGTGTGCGAGGAGTTGCACGCGAGGTGCAGGGGAAGCTGTTTCGTCGCTCTTTAGCTTTGATGCTCTTTGCCTTTGTGCTGTACTTCCCTTGGGGAGAGCCTCGATTACTGAGCCGAATAAGTACGGGCTCCTTTTGGTTTGAGATTTGGAAACGCCATTGGTTTCAAACCCTTACCCATATCGCGTGGACGACGTTGTGGTTGCTGCCGATTCTCAGTTGGTCGTGGAGGGGGAAGTGGAGCTGGATTGCTGGAGGTGCTATCACACATGTTCTGCTGTCCGAGGTTTTTTACTTTCATTTCGTCCATCAAAATCCAGCAGGAATCGATGGTGGCCCACTTGGCTTCTTAACGTGGGGGATCCCTGCTGCACTTGGTCTGTGGGCTGGGGAGTATTGGTCTAGAAGTGAGCGGTTAAGGCAAGAAGGGGTAACGGCCCCATCGTGGGAAATCCGTTGGTTGGCAATTGCCCTAGCATGGATGCTTGCAGGTTGGCTGTGTTCGAGCTTAACGCGATCCTATGATATCGACGTTCAGGTTGGGGGGGCTGACAGTAGTGGAGAGTCTGGCAGAAGTGGGGAGTCTGGCAGAGAGGTTCGAGTCGTCGTTGATAAATTGGCTCGCTCTCCAGTTGTCGATGGTTTGAAAGTTTTTGCGAGCGGGGAGCATCGGGGGTGGGCGGAGTTACCCTTGGTGCCCCCTCCGACTTGGCAGGAGCGGAGTTGGAACTATTGGATGATGAGTCAGCGGGCGGGCACGTTATCTTACTTGGTGTTTGCTGCCGGCTTTTCTCTAGGACTGTATGTGCTATGGGACTCGATAATTCGTCGATTTGCGATCGAAGTCCCTTTGTTTCGGTGCTTTGGGCGAAACGCTCTGTTCTGTTACGCTTTGCACGGATTCTTGATTGATGCAATCGGTCTATGGGTGCCCAAAGATGCTCAGCCGTGGATCGTTTATTCGAGCCTACTTGGGCTATTCGCCGTGCTTTTCGGTGTGGCTTGGATGCTCGAGCGAAAGCGAATCTTTATCCGGCTTTGATACCACAGCGGTGGAGGT
>CAIJIZ010000609.1 GCA_903820735.1 uncultured Pirellula sp. | reverse complement strand
TGGTCGAATCCGAAGCAGAGATGCTCGATACGCTCTTTGCACACGGCAAACCTTCAGAGCATCTGCACTACAGCTTAACACTCGCATCGCTACTTCCTCATTTCAGTAAGGAATTCGAGCCATTGCTTACCAAGTTGCTTGCGCGCGACGAACTCGCAGATGACTTAACCTACAACTTGGTTCTCTGGTACGGCATGAAAGACTTTGTAGCGCAATCGCCACGCAGTGCCTCGGAGTTACTTTTAAAGACACGCTTAAGCAAACTTCGAGAGCTCATCGTTCGTCGACTCTCCACGATGATCGCCTCGAATGAGGTCGAAGCGGCAACGGCGACTGAAGCATTGAGTTTTTACTTTGCGGATATTATTCAACGCGACAATCCGGACTTGCATGCAACGGCGATCCGAGGTGTATGGGGAGCTTATCAAGGTCGCAGTCAGGGAACTAAGGTTCCTCATTGGGACGAGCTGATGAAGCTTGGGTCGAAAAATCCCGATCCTGCGATACAACGAATGTCGACTTTGCTCGGCGCATTGTTCGACGCAACGACACCACTGGAGAACTTGACTGCCATTTCCGATGACAAGACAGCGACTCTTGCCGAACGCAAGACTGCGTTGGAAGCCATTGGTGGGATCGATAACGATAAGGCGCGGGAGAAATTGTGGGAGTACCTTCAAGATGGTGAGGTTGGCAATGCTGCAGGATATGCGTTGCGACGAACTCTTGATCCGCTCCGTGCGCAGCCGTTGATCGAGCGTTACGCAGCTGCATCACAGCCAGCCAAACAAGGGATCCTCGCAGCTCTGAGTTCGCGGCCCGAGACGATGAGCACGCTCCTTGAAGCGATCGAGAAAGGAAGTGTCAACAAAGAAGCCATCGATGCGAACACGTGGCGGCAGTTCGTTTTACTTGGCGATTGGAAGCTTCTCGAACGAGCCAGGAAGTTCAACCCGAACTTAGGGATAACCGAAGACAAACAGCTCGCAATTGAAAACGCTTTGAAAGTTTTCAGCGCAGAGGCAATTGCGGCTGGGAACCGAGATCGCGGAAGAGCAATTTGGGTTCAAAAATGTGGGAATTGCCACAAGCTCTTTGGGGTCGGCGGCGAGATCGGTCCAGAGCTAACCGGCGCCCAGCGATCGAACTTGCGCTACTGGTTAGAGAACATCCTCGCTCCGAGCAGCGTTGTCGCAGCGAACTATCGCGTGACGATGTATCGAACGACTGACGGCCAAATCTTGACCGGAGTCGCTGTTTCGCAAAATGATCGCGAAGTCACCCTGCAGACGGCCCAGTCGCGGATCGTGCTACCGACGATCGATATCGAAAGCCAAAAACCTTCTGAGCTTTCGCTCATGCCAGAAGGACTTCTCGATCCCCTCACCGATGCAGAACGCGCGGACTTGTTCAATTACCTCATGTCCGATCCACAATAGGCGGTCGTGCAAGATCGACACGCCATCCCAGCACAGCATATCCCAGCACAGCATATCCCAGCACAGTAGCCCCCGGCACTGTACTCAAACATGAATTGAGTGATACCCTTTTGGATTCCAAGCGATGAATAAGCAAGAGCGAGCAGCGATAGTTCACCAGCGACTCGATGCGTTGTATCCGCAAACGCCGATTCCTTTGGATCACGTCGATCCCTATACGCTGTTGGTCGCTGTTGTGCTGAGCGCTCAGTGCACAGACAAGATGGTCAATCGCGTAACGCCGAGTCTTTGGGAGTTAGCAAACACCCCAGAGGCGATGAGCAAACAATCGGTAGAAGCGATACAACGGATCATTCAGCCTTGTGGACTTAGCCCTCAGAAAGCCAAAGCGATTTCGGGGCTTTCGAAAATCCTCATCGAGCGTCATGATGGAAAGGTGCCCAAGGATTTCGAAGCGTTGGAAGCGTTACCAGGAGTTGGGCACAAGACCGCTTCGGTCGTGATGGCACAAGCTTTTGGAGTCCCCGCATTTCCTATCGACACACATATCCATCGACTCGCCCAGCGATGGGGATTGAGTAACGGTAAGAACGTTGTACAAACCGAAAGAGATTTGAAAAAACTCTTTCCGGAAGAGAGCTGGAATCGGTTGCATTTGCAGATCATTTTCTACGGACGCGAGCACTGCACAGCGCGCGGATGCGATGGCACGGTGTGTGGACTATGCACGGAACTGTACCCCAAACGTCGCAAACCGGTTATCACTTCGAAGTGACGAGGAAGCCAATGACGAACGAATCGAAGAGCACAGCCGAGGCCCTCAGTGCTGCCGCAAAAGAGCTTTGTAAAAAACTTCGCGCTCTGCGTTTTGAGCATCCTGTGCACACCGTATACAACCCACTTGAATACGCTTGGGATGCCTACTCGCAATACTTGAATCGATTCGGTGCGTCGACCAAGCGAGCTTTCTTTTTGGGGATGAATCCCGGCCCATGGGGCATGGCTCAGACCGGGATCCCATTCGGAGAAGTAGCCGCCGTTCGTGAGTTTCTAAACATTCAAGCAGCGATAGGTAAGCCGAAGAACGAGCATCCGAAACGCCCTATACAAGGAATGGAGTGCAAACGTTCGGAAGTCTCCGGCAGAAGGTTATGGGGACTGTTCTCGGCAAAATATGTAACCCCTGAAGCTTTCTTCCAGCAGCAATTCGTCTCCAATTACTGCCCGTTGGTCTTCATGGATGAAGGGGGGCGAAATTTGACCCCGGATAAGCTTCCGGCTGCCGAGTTCGCACCCTTGTCGCAATGCTGTGATACCCATCTTGCCCAAATGCTATCAATTCTCAAACCGGATTATCTTATTGGGATAGGGCAGTTTGCCGAACAATGCCTTGAGAGGGTCGCGAAGTCGGCTGGGTTGGAGATTCTCCAAGCATCTTCCAAAGCATCCTCCAAAGCACTTGAGCAGGCTTCCGACGCGGAAACACCCAAAGCTGGTTACCCCCGAGTGCAGCTTTCTAGGATCTTGCACCCGAGCCCGGCGTCGCCGGCAGCCAACCGCGATTGGGCGGGAGCCGCCGAAAAAGCCTTATTTGAGGCCGGAGTCTGGAAGAAAAAAAAGTAGAAAAGTCCCAAAATTCAAGGAGATTCCGTTTCTCCCAGCCAAATCCATCGATATTCTACGGGGAGTCGACGGAACTTTTACCCTCCCGGGGTTCTCCGAGTGTTACCTAACGAATGGTACCCCTCAATTATGATGCCTCCAGATCCCCAACAACTAGAAGAACTGCTAAGCGGTATGCTTGACGGCGTCCTTTCCGAGGACGAGCAACGTCAGCTAGAATCCGCCATGCAAAGTGACCCGTCGATCGCCGTCCGGCTTGAAGAACTTGCCGAATTAAGACGGTCTTTACTCCGAGGTCGGAGTGTCGGTCGACTAGGTCCAGATTTTTCAAAACGCATTTTGCAAGCTGCACAAGAGCGGGCGCAGAGCCTTGAATCTCCACCGGCTTGGATTCTTCCGAACCATCCGAACGCTGTTCCAGCGGCCAGCGAGTCGTCTCCCAGCATCGATTTCAACAGCGACTTTGACTACGAGTCCAAAGTTCATGAGTCCGCAACGCTTTCGACGTTCAAGCGAACTCCAAACGCTAGGCCTGTGGTTGCCCAAACCATGTTGAGCAATTACGAATCGAGTTCCGCGACGTTGCGGGATCGGGTATTGCGATTTTGGGGACCGAGCCTTCTGGCTGTTGTGGCTTTCGGAGCTCTGTTCTTCTCCCTACCGAAGCTTGCTCCTGTTGATCCGAGTGCCTCTCCGATCACGGTAAGCGGCAACCCGGTTGAGTCAGATCCAGATCCAATTCAATCCGATCCTTCCGGCGTTAAACCGATCGGGCCTCCCATATCCAGCATGGCAGCAACTCCCGCCGAGTCTCTTCCTGATACTCCAGCGATCGATGTTCCCAAAGAGGGCGGTATCGCTCCCATAGAGGGTGGCATTGCTTCTGAAGAGAAGATGTTGAACAACAACACGTCGAATATTGCAACTGCTCTAATCCCTGGGCAAAATGGGCCTGGGAATTCGTCTCCTTTTACAAAAACTAATCCGAACGCATCGGTAGTCAGTAAAGAGTGGTTTACGTTAGTAGCAGAAGTCCACATCGATCCGGTAGCCGATGAGCAACAAATGCTCAACCAGCTTCTTGAGCAGTATGAATTGATCGTAGCATCAGATTTGAATCTCGATCGTGCCCAAATCGACACGTTGGTTGCTTCCAAAATCATCGGTACTCCTGATGCTGGAGCAGCTACAAACGAAGCGTCGCTGTATTTCTTAAAAGCTAAAGATAAACAGATCGATGGGTTCTTGGTAACGCTTCAGTCTCAGTACAAAGACTTCCCTTACTACCAACTCAATTTGACCACCGACAAATCGGTTAAGGTTCTTATCGATCAGCTAGCGATGGTAAGCGATGGTTCGACCGGCGCGCCATCAGCCCACAGATTGACCTTCCGCGATGAGCTAACCAAAAAGGAAGTAAACGAATTCCCTTCCATGCTCGAAGGTAAC
>CAIJIZ010000608.1 GCA_903820735.1 uncultured Pirellula sp. | reverse complement strand
TTCGCTAGCGGGACTTGCATCCCCATCTTCGCGGTCTTCGATCATCTTCTTGACTTGACCAGCGATGGTGCTAGCAGGTCCAACCAGTTGGCCAGCGAGAGTGCTGCCTGGCGAGAGGATCTGTCCGACGAGCATTGAAATTTGCTCGCGGCGATTCGGCCATTTAGCAACCTTCTTGACTTGCTCGGCGTTCATCGCCTCGCCGTCCATTACCCCACCCTTAAACTCCAGTTTCGGGAAAGCTCCCGAGTCAGCGAGTTTCTTGATGGACTTCACTAGCGAGACGAAATCTTCGCAGCCCCAAAGGACAGCGAGGCTTCCGGCCTGGTTATCGAATGCGGGACGAAGGCTGGTGCCTTCGGTAGCCATTGCCGCAAGTGACCGCTTGACGACGAGCAAGGAGATACCTTGATCGCGTAGGGTTTTGCGGATGTTATAGTTTTCGTTTCCGGTCATGCCAACGATGTTGGCGACGACGGCGTCACTAACGCCATCGAGCTTGCTCGAGATATCGCGAGCGATTAGCTTTTTGACAACTTTGCTCATGGTTCACCTGTTCCTTAAACCGTAACGCGTACGCTTGGAGACATCGTCGCGCAGATTGCGATGGATTTGATGTAGGTACCTTTGACGGCATTGGGCTTGACCGAATGCACATAGGAGATGAAAGCTCCGATGTTCTCGATCAGCTTGTTGGCGTCGAAACTCATTTTGCCGACTACCGCGTGAAGGTTGGAACCTTTATCGTTTCGGAACTCGACCTTACCGGCCTTGTATTCCTTCACGACGCGAGCGACATCGGTAGTCACGGTACCTGCACGTGGGGAGGGCATCAATCCGCGAGGACCGAGTACCTTACCGAGTGGACCGACCATACCCATCATGTCTGGGGTAGCGATACAGACGTCGAAGTCGAGCCAACCTTCTTTGATGCGTTTGGAAAGCTCTTCAGCGCCGACAGCGTCCGCACCGGCTTCCTCGGCGGTTTTGGCCAAGTCACCTTTTGCGAAAACGATAACGCGTTGTACTTTGCCGATCCCGTTAGGTAGTACGACCGAACCGCGAACGATTTGGTCAGCTTGGGCTGGATCAATCCCGAGATTCATGTGGATTTCGACGGTTTGGTCGAACTTCCGTCCGCTGAATTGCTTGAGCAATTCGACGGCTTGTTGCAATGGCAACGGATCTTTTCCCGGAGCCTTTGCCAACATCGATTTCATTGCCTTCGTTGGTTTCACCATTTGGAAATTCCCCTCGACTATCCTACGATCTCAATGCCCATGGAACGCGCGGTACCTTCGATCATGCGACGGGCATGTTCGAGATCGCGTGCGTTGAGGTCGGCCATTTTCTTGGTGCAGATTTCGTCTACCTGCGCTCGGGTAACCTTGCCGACCTTTGTCTTGTGTGGTTCTGCTGAACCGCTTGCTACCCCTGCTGCCATCTTTAGCAATGCAGAAGCAGGAGGGCTTTTGGTGATAAATTCGAAACTTCGGTCGGAGTAGACGGTAACCACAACAGGGATGGGTGTACCGTTGAACTCGCGGGTCCGGTCGTTGAACTGGGACACGAACTGCCCGAGGTTGATCCCGAATTTACCAAGGGACGTACCGACCGGTGGTGCCGGCGTCGCCTTGCCTCCCGGCACTTGAAATGCCGCTTTTCCTACTACTTGCTTGGCCATATCCCACGAAACCTGTATTTGACGGATTTCAAACGACAAACGCTCTGCGAACAACCAAACCCACTGTTTGGATGCTGATAAGCGTCTGGACTACAGCGACTCAATCTGCCAGTGATCTAGCTCGACCGGGGTGCTGCGCCCGAAAATATTGATGATGACGGTCACTCGTCCGTTCGCTTCGTCGATGCGGTCTACATCGCCCTCGAGACTCTGGAAGTTCCCTTCCTTAACTCGAACGCGATCACCGGGTCGAAACGGAATCGAGGTCTTGGGTGCTTGTTCTTGATCCACGTCGGGATGCACGAGCTTAATAATCCGCTCGACATCCACGTCGGTCATTGGGGTCGGTTTCCCGTAAGTGCCGGTGAAATCGCCGATGCCCGGTGTCTCGCGCACAAGGAACCAAGTGTCATCTGATATGATCATCTGGATCATCAGATACCCGGGGTAAAGCTTACGCTTGACTATGCGTTTCTTACCCGCACGGGTGAACTCCACGACATCTTCGGTCGGCACAAGAATCTCGCCGAAGTATTCTTTTAGATTCGACAGCTTAATACGCTTCTCAAGCGCCTCGCGAATGGAGTCCTCTCGGTTGAAAGCAACCTTGAGAATGTACCATTGCGGTGCACTCGGCAAACTATCTGTCGTATTAGTCGTGGTATTACTCACTCGAAAACCTAGCGCCAGTACATGCGAATCATCAACCGATCCCCGCGACTATCGCGAAAACCGCCGATCAATCTCCTGGCTGTTGGTCGGCCGCTAAAAAGCTACCGACTCGCCAAAAAACTAACTAACTCCTAGCAAATCAAACAAAAACTGCCAAATCGCATCGTAGCAAAAAAGCAGTAGTGCTAGAAAAGCCATCGTGAATATAACAACCGTTGAAGCTCTGTAAAGCTCAGTTTTCGTTGGCCAGGAAACCTTGCTCATTTCTGCTTCCACAGCAATGAGAAAATCGGCAAATCTGGGCCAATTCACCAAGCGATATCCAAGCCACATTCCGGCAGCTACCAATCCAGCAGGCATCCAATAACGGGCGCCGCTCCAGAAGCTGCTTGCGTCCGGTGATCCTGCCGGTGCAATCCATGCTCCCATGGTTTCGAACAACTGCCAGCCACCAAGCCCACAAGCAAGCCAAATGGCCAAGCATGTCAATTGGCGAACCACTCGACCTTGCTTTTGCTTGTATCTGTTATTCGTCAGTAACTCGCTGGTAAACGAGCGACCGAGGGAATCTTCTGAAATCGTTGCCATACTCCGAGCCGCCTTCCGAGCCGCCAGACTACCAAGTTTATAGGCTTAAATCATAAACCTAGTAACTCGGCCTCACTAACTTGATTTAGCAGGGGCGGCAGGAATCGAACCCGCAACCCCCGGTTTTGGAAACCGGTGCTCTGCCAATTGAGCTACACCCCTAAAGTCAAGTCGCGGGTCGATGCCCGCAACTGAACCGCCAACAACCTGATCTTTCAAGCCGTTGGCGAACTTTGCCAAGATCCCTATCGGCCAATTGGATTTCAAATCGGCCTCGAGATCTTACATTTAATACCGAGTACTACTCGATGATCTTGGTCACAACGCCCGAACCGACGGTCTTGCCGCCTTCGCGGATAGCGAAGCGTACGCCGTCATCGATCGCAACGGTCTTTTGGAGCGTTACGGTTACGCGAACGTTGTCACCAGGCATGCACATTTCGGCACCGATGAGATCGGCCGAACC
>CAIJIZ010000607.1 GCA_903820735.1 uncultured Pirellula sp. | reverse complement strand
GTTCGAGATCAAAGGCTAACGTTTTACGGAAAAGTTGTAGCGTGCATCTGGACCACATGTAGAGCACATGTAGAGCACATGTGAACAACAAGGAATCGCCATGAGAATACGAAAAGCGATTGTCACGGCAGCAGGGCCAGGCCAAGATGCCTTGCCCCTTCATTTGCTTGTTGACCGCGACGGGGTCGAGAAGACAGCGATTGAAATGATCATCGAGGAGATCGATTCTGCTGGGATCGATTCGATCGGTGTGATCGTCAATCCTGGTTCCCAAGCAGCCTATAAAGAAGCGGCGGGCAAATACCACGATAGATTGACTTTCATTGAGCAAGTCCAGGTTGGGGCTGGATATGGACAAGCGATCCTCAGCGGCAGAGACTTCGCCGCAGGAGAGCCCTTTTTACACATGGTTGGCGATCACTTGTGCTTTAGCAAAACGCCAAAGCGATGCGCCATGCAGTTATGCGAAGTGGCGAGCAAGCAGGGTTGCATGGTCTCTGCGGTCCAAGCCACGCGTGAATCATTGCTACCTGAATTTGGAACCATTGGAGGAGTTCGGCTTCAAGACTTGGAGAGAGTGATCGAAGTCAAACAAGTCATTGAGAAACCGACGCCGACGCAAGCCGAACAAGAGCTTACTATTGCTGGGTTTCGAAGTGGAACGTATTTGTGCTTCTTTGGAATGCACGTTTTGATGCCTTCGATCTTCCAAAGACTCGAAGAGGTGATATCCAAGTCTACTGGGCCGGTTCCGCTAACGCTGGGTTTACAAGCTGCGCTGAGGCGCGAGCGATACCTTGGATATGAGATCGATGGTTATCGGTATAACCTCGGCGTCAAATATGGTTTGCTGCAGTGCCAGCTTGCTTTGGGACTCTCAGGTGTTGATCGCGACCGAATTCTTACACAGTTGATCGACTTGCTCAGCATTCACCGCTAAGGCATAACGGGATTCATCATGGACAAAAAGAATCCGATTCCTGTGTCAACGACCGATCCGTGGGTGACAGTGATCACTTCGGACTCCCCTGAAGTTCGAAATCGGTCCATCGAATCGTTAGCGAAAGACTTGTCAGTAGATGAACTGCTAAGTGTCTGCGAAGGGCTCGATCACTTCCGGAGATCGACAGATAACTTGTACCATCGGGTTCGAGCTGGATTCCTGTTGTCATCGATCTACAGGTATTTCCTCCCTGCTAAGCTCGGTGAGTGTTGCGATGGTAGCGTTCCTTATGAAGCTCACGAAGAGATCATGGAGCGTAGATTCTCTGAGGCGATCGAGTCACTGAGGTTCGAGCAGGATGCTCGGGGTCCGACGCAAAGCGTCGCAAGTGCTCTTGCGAAAGCATATTATCAGCAGTCGTTTCAGACGTTGGCTGATCAAGTTCGCAAGAGCGTCAGAACTGTGCGAGGCAATCAATGGATGTTTCGCATCGCTCATCCTGACGATCATCCTTTGCGCTTGCACCGTGCGATGCTCAAAAGGGATCCGCAAACGGGAGACTATCCAATCCTTGTCGAGCGTACGAGCGTTCGAATGGATTTCTCACATTCGGCTTGGAGCGACATCTTCTTTCTCGGTATGGATTTCCCCGAAGGTGCACGGGTTCTCAACGCTTCGATCAACCTGGGTGTTCATGGAAGAGATGAGAGCCCCAAACCCCCGCTCGAAGCTTATATACGAGTAATCGATCGCCCCGTCTTGCGATTGGTAAGTACTGACTTGGGGGTAGAAGCCGAGTTGCATCAGATCGACGAAGTATTCGATTTTGCAAAAGACTATCTAGGGCTTTTAAAAGGGGCCGTAATCGCATCAGGACTCATTCCGCCAGCGATGGAAGGGTGCGGTCGCTCCATCGCACAGTGGTTGCAAACCCTAACCCAACGAAGCGATGTTGGGCTTGAGATCGTAAGCAAAGTCAACGATATTCCAAAAGGATCACGCTTAGCCGTTTCTACTAATCTGCTTGGATGCTTGATATCGGCAATGATGCGAGCAACCCAGCAAACGAGCGATTTGACCGGAAAGCTTTCGCAGAGTGATCAAAGGTTGATTACCGCTAGAGCAATCTTAGGGGAGTGGCTCGGAGGTTCAGGTGGGGGTTGGCAAGACTCGGGTGGGATTTGGCCTGGAATCAAGCGGATCGAAGGAGTATGCGCTACTGCTGACGATCCAGAGTATGGAATAAGTCGCGGAAGGCTCCTTCCTGTGCATCATTTGCTCGATGAGTCAAGTATTCCGACGTCCGCACGAAAGTCACTTGAGTCAAGCCTCATCTTGCTCTACGGCGGAATGGCTCAGAATGTCGGACCGATCCTCGAGATGGTCACCGAGAAATATCTTGTTCGGGGCGAAAAGGAATGGACCGCTCGGCTTGAGGCGATGTCGATTTATGAGGGTGTTGTCGAATCGCTCAAGCAGGGAGATATTCGACGGCTTGCACGCCTAACAACGCAGAACTTCGAAGGACCTTTGCAAACCATTATTCCTTGGTGTAGCAATCGCTTTACCGAAGCACTTATCGAGCGATGCAAAGATCGGTGGCGTGAGCAGTATTGGGGATTCCTGATGCTCGGTGGAATGTCGGGCGGGGGTATGGGGTTCTTCTTTGCTCCGGAGGTACAAGAGGAAGCTCGGTGTTGGTTGCTCAATGCGGCGGTTCGGTTAAAGCAAACTTTGTCGACACGACTTCCCTTTGCAATGGATCCCGTGGTCTACGACTTTGCGATCAACGAGCAAGGCTCCTGCAGTGTGTTGCTCGAAGGAGAGCAAGCGAATATGCCTGATAGGTATTTTTCGTTGATGGCACCGAAATGGATTCGCAAGGCGACGAAAGAGCTTAGCGATCAGTCCAAGAGAGATTTAGTACGATTGAATCAAGCTTGTAGCGCGGATCCATCGCGGTCGCAGAAGCTATTGGAGAGATTGCTACCTGCTGAAAGCCAGACGGCAAACGAAGCGGTACGCTTAGCGCAGATGCTTGTCGACTACGGATTTGATCAAGAAGAGCATGATTACATCCGCTCGGAGATCCTCTCTGGGCGAATCAGCCTTGGAGCAAATCGCATTTCAACAAATGCTGAAGTGACTGATGTATTACCCAGTGATGTAATCGACTTGCGAGATTCCTTTGGTCAGCAATCGTCATTCGATAGTAAGCTAGGCGAGCGAGCGATTGCGGCAGGCGAAGTCGCAGTCGTCACGTTGGCAGCTGGGATCGGCTCTCGTTGGACGAATGGTGCTGGAGTTGTCAAAGGACTTCATCCGTTTGCCAAGTTTGAAGGGAAGCATCGGAGTTTCATTGAAACGCACTTAGCCAAGTCAACCAAGACGTCCGAGCTGTTCGAATGCCGTGTTCCACATATCTTTACCACAGGGTATTTGACTCACGCGCCGATCGAATCCTACCTAGCCGAGCGAGCGAATTTTCAGCATCCAGGAGATGTATATTTATCGCGAGGAATGTCGGTTGGACTTCGCATGGTTCCGACAGTGCGAGATTTGCTTTTTTATTGGCAAGAGACGCCGCATCAGCGGCTCGATCAACAGCAGGAGAAAGTCCGAGACAGTCAGCGCCATGCGTTAGAGAATTGGGCAAGGGCAGCTGGTGAAGCAAGCGATTATACCGACAATCGCCCCGAGCAGTGTCTTCATCCGGTGGGGCATTGGTACGAAATTGCGAACCTGTTGCGCAATGGAACATTGCAAAGAGTTTTGGCAGATCATCCGCAATTGAAAGTTCTTTTCTTACACAATATCGATACTCTTGGGGCGAATCTCGATGCGCATTGTTTGACAAGGCATTTGGAGTCCAAATCGAGTTTGACATTTGAGGTCATTGGGCGAAAGATCGATGATCGGGGGGGTGGGTTGGCGAGGGTTGATGGCAGAGTGCGCATTCTTGAGGGGTTAGCCATGCCTAACGATCGAACCGAATCGCGACTGACGTTTTATTCAAGCATGTCGACATGGATCGATATCGATAGGTTGCTAGCACATTTTGGGTTAGAAAGAAGTGAATTAGGAAACGTCGAGTTGGTTCAAAGGGCGGTTCGAGGGATGGCCGCGAAGATGCCGACCTATTTAACGATCAAAGAGGTCAAGAAGCGGTGGGGGTTAGGTCAGGAGGATGTCTACCCGGTGACGCAGTTTGAGAAGTTGTGGGGAGACATGACGAGTCTGCATGAGTTAGCGTGTAGTTATATAGTCGTGCCGATGCGGCGGGGGCAGCAGTTGAAGGATCCCGGGCAGTTGGATGGGTGGGTACGGGACGGATCGGGCGAGTATGTGTCGAAGCTATGTCGATGGACCCGGTAGCGGATTGCGGACCCGGTAGCGGATTGCAGGCATTGATCGAAATGCAAGCAATGCCCAATGGCACAGTCCAGCAGCAAGGGAGTCGAGCGCGGCACGGCAAGGCGGAACAGCAAGTAGTCATCAATGCAGAGTAGCAATGCAGAGTAGCAATGCAGAACAATTGCTAGCATGTCAGGCACAGAAACAACCCAAGAATGCCCTTTCGTTGCCACCCCCCTTTGTGGGTGGTTTTTTAGTCGCAGGTTCAGGGACTGTCCCCAATCCGGCTCCGGAATTACCCCTGCGGAGGGGTTTGGTGGCTGGCGGGTTCAGGGTCTGTCCCCGATCCCGCGCCGATTCCCCTCGGGGGAGGGGTTTGATTTCCCTTGCTAGCGACCTCTCAGATCGGATTCTCCTCGCGCACGGGCTCGACTTCCATCCGAGTTCCCATTTGCTTGCAACTTACCCCTTTTTATCTGCCTCCCACCCTCCTACACTATGGGCATTCTTGAACGTCTAGCGCGAGAGCGTCACCCCTCCTTCAGGGGTGGCCGCCGAAGGTGTAAAGTGTCCCACAAACACTCAGGCAAAAGGACCGCTAGAACAAACGGAATCTCTGGAGAGCGGTCCTGATCGGACTACCCATCATCAAAACCTTCGCCTTGTCATCCTCGGCTCATGTCTTGATTGATGGATAGCATTTCCGGTGAGCACCCACCGAAGGGGCAAACTGGCTCTTGCCAGTGAATCTCTCAGGTACATGGACAGAGGGGCAGTCGATTGCACCACTGGCCGACTTTTCGTCGGATCCGGTGCAACTTCCTGCACCCCCTTTCTCTACCTTGTACCACTCGCGCCGAACTAGTGACGCCGTCTTTAATCACATTGCACAGACACGCCGCACTCGCCAATCTGCCCGCTTTCCCGATTCCATTCGTTCTCTATCCCCATCATTGGGTAACCATGCAAAACTCGCAAATCAAACCTTCGTCCTCTGACGCTTCCACCCTCTCTTCGAATCATTCTCCTTTCGTCTCCCGACACCTCGGGCCCCGATCGGCTGACATCCAATCCATGCTTGAACGCCTGGGCTTCCCCAATATCGATGCTCT
>CAIJIZ010000606.1 GCA_903820735.1 uncultured Pirellula sp. | reverse complement strand
GGTGTGTGTCCGGCAAGCATAATACGGTCCCTTATGCCGATTTGCGTTAGTGTGGTCGGCGGCTCATACGTGTCTCCGGGTTGAATTGGACCGATGAAGTCATAGGGATATACGCGAAACATGAACGCAGCGTTTGGATTAGCAAGTGCAAACGTATTCATCAGATATGCTGTTGGAAATACGAAATCGCCAATACTTGGAATCGCAGAATATCGATGCCACTCTCCAATCTCTTCGTCGTAGCAGGCTACCTCGACCCCAAGAGGAAAATACGTTGCGAACGATGTCGACTCGCTGTCAATTGAGAACAGAAAATCGGAAAGATTGGTGTACACAATAAGTGGAAATGCGTCTCGGTCTGACCGGTCAATCGATGCGCTACCACCCGCATTCGGATCGTTCAACGTGTAAATGCTTCCAGGATATGTGTCTGGGTACGCGTGAGCCTGGGGGGCTTGGTTTCCATTTCCGGGCGCAATTGTGCCGCCGAGCTGCGCTAAAAGCTCGGTCGGACTCAGAACTCCCAGCGTGAAAACAAGGAACAGGCAAAAAGATCTAGTCATGATTCATTCTCCAATCAAAGGGGTGTTGAAAGGTCTCGCACAACGTCGTGCGATAACTATAGACTCTCCCCCAACTAGTGAAGGGTTAAAGATTATTCCTGTCGGCTGAGGTTACCATAACAGAATAATCAACTCAACTCAGGTGCGCATAATACCGCGACAAAGCGCGGCAGCCCTTTTGCTTGGCAGCGGCATCGAGATTGCTTTCGAGCGATCAGAGCTCCTGGGCAATTGAGTACTGCGACAGCGCTGGACTGGCGGACACCAGCGAAATGCATTTACGTGGCCGAGCTCGTCTGTTGTTTCCGTGCAATGCTGCTTGGCAACGGAAAACTGAGTGTCTTCAAACGCCGAACTTTCGCGCCTCCATCGCGCCGGCCATAACCCGGAGGTCAGTTGTCTTTGATGCGTTTCGCGGGTTATGAAGTAGAGAAAAAGCGACTCTCGCGCACCGTAGCGATGCAGAAATCCAATTAAATCGTCGGCCTAGGGAAATCAATCCGCCCAAGAGTTAGCGGGCATGACCTGCCGGTTATGAAAAAGAGGCTCCAAAACTCGCGCTTTTGTCGCGCGGGGTAATACTCCACCGCAGATGGTACACTGGATCGTGCGTCGAAAGCTTACGACCTGCAGACTCTGAGTTTTCCTTGAGAGGATGTTCAATGCCAATCACGCCATCAATTTTCTCCAAAGTTCTCGTTTTGATGCTGGTAGTTTTCGCAGAGCACCTGCAATCTCAGCCGCCCAAAGAGATCACCAACAGCATCGGGATGAAACTGGTGCTGACCCCCAAGGGTACATTCATGATGGGTTCGCCCGAGAGCGAAGAAGCCCGTTTCGAAGACGAAACCCAGCACGAGGTGACGATCAGCAAGGACTACTATCTTGGTGTGCATGAAGTAACGCAGGCACAGTACGAAAAGGTGATGGGTAAGAATCCGAGTCTCTTTCAAGGGGCCATAGTTGGTAACGAGAATGCAGATCTCCCTGTAGATAATGTT
>CAIJIZ010000605.1 GCA_903820735.1 uncultured Pirellula sp. | reverse complement strand
CAACACTCCCACCCTCCCACCATTGCGACCTCTCTTATGGTTCGATCGTACGCAGATAGCTTGAAGCAAGTTACGAAATCCACTTTGGCTGGAAAACGTCGCACGGGTTGGGGGAACCGGCTGGATGCTTTCATTGGGATGTTTGCAATCGTATCCCTTGGAATCATTTCGAGCGATGGTTACGCCCAAGACACGCAGCAGACCAGATTGGATTTCAACCGAGATATACGCCCTATTCTCTCTGAGAATTGTTTTTACTGTCATGGTCAAGACGGGAACAAGCGGGAATCTGATTTGAGGTTGGATGTTCGGCAAGCCGCTGAAGAGGGTGGTGCGATAAAGCCAGGTGACATCGAGAACAGTGGGATCATCTCGCGGATTTATGCGGGGGATCCAGAGGTGGTGATGCCACCGCCTAAATCCAATCGACGATTGACGGACGAGCAGAAAGATCTTCTCAAGCGTTGGATTGCACAAGGTGCGGAGTACTCTAATCATTGGGCTTTCGATCCGATCCGAGAACCGGTTATCCCGGTTGCAGCGGGAGTCGCCACCAAAAGTGATTCCAATTGGGAAACTCAAAGTATCGATGCATTCATTGCCCAAGGTCATGTGCAGCAGGAATTGCGCCCAGCTGAACAAGCCGATCGCACGATGTTGATCAAACGTCTTTACGCGGATTTAGTCGGCGTACCTCCTGAGCCTTCGGATGTCGAGCGATTCGTATCGGATGCAGATCCGATGGCTTACGAAAAACTGGTTGATCGTTTGCTCGCAGAGCCTGACTATGGGGAGCGTATGTCGTTGCCATGGCTTGATACGGCCCGTTACGCAGATAGTAACGGGTTTCAACAAGATGGAGATTCGTGGCAATGGCTTTGGCGCGATTGGGTAGTCCGAGCATTGAATGAGAATTTACCTTTCGATCAATTCACTATCTGGCAACTTGCGGGTGATTTGCTACCTGATGCAACAAATGATCAGAAGATTGCAAGTGGATTTAATCGCAATCATTTGCTCAATGGAGAAGGTGGAGCGATCGCAGAAGAGCAACGCTTTGTCATTCTCTTTGATCGCATTGACACCACCGCCACGACTTGGTTGGGATTAACCATGGCTTGTGCTCAATGTCATGATCACAAGTACGATCCGATCACGATGCGAGATTATTATTCGCTGATGGATGCGTTCAATCGTGTACCGGAGAGTGGCGTTCCGCAGTATTTCTCAAGCCGCATTCGAGTAGCCCCACCATTGATCGAAGTTCCGAACGAGGAGAACCTCAAAAGGATAGCCGAATTTGAGGCGCGAATCGCCGGTTTACAAAATGAAGCACAGCCCTTGATCGATGTCGCATTTCACGGGTGGCGACTAGCGGTCGCGGACACGACTGCGGGGCTACCTGAATCGATCCAGGCCATCCTCAAGCGTCCCGAAGGGGAGAGAAGCGACGAGCAAAAGAAAGAGTTAGAAGCACTGCTGCGAAAGCACTTTGATGAAAAAGTACTCGGTGGGTTGGCCAATAAGATTCCACCACTCGGAACGCAGCAAGGGGTTCGCAACGAGCTCAATAATTATCGAGCCGATCAGATCCCCCGGCCGATGATCATGAGTGATGCACAACCTCGCGATACGCACATGCTCGAACGCGGAGAGTACTTGAAGAAAGGGGACAAAGTCTCGTTCAATACTCCCGCTTTCCTACCGCCATTGCCGCAAGACGCTCCTAGAAATCGGCTTGGATTGGCACAGTGGCTTGTCTCGAAGGAGCATCCACTGACCGCACGGGTAGCGGTCAATAGGATGTGGCAACACTTCTTCGGCATCGGCTTGATCAAGACCGCCGAGGACTTTGGCGTTCAGAGTGAGTACCCGATCCACGGGGCATTGCTTGACCATCTTGCCAGCATGTATCGCGAGAGTGGATGGAATACCAAGTGGATGCATCGTCAGATTGTGACAAGTGCGACGTACAAGCAATCCAGCCGACTTGCGATGGATTCGAAAGCCAAGGATCCGGAGAATCGTTGGTTTGCTAGGGGAAGCCGTTTCCGGATGCCATCGATGGTACTGCGGGATTGGGCACTCTCAGCCAGCCAGTTGCTTGAAAGACGAATGGGTGGAGTTCCCGTATACCCTTACCAGCCTGAAGGGATTTGGGATTCTTTAGCGATTACCAAAGAGCGTGACTTCAGCTACCCGAAGTCTTCCGGAGCAAATCTTTATCGTCGCAGTTTGTACACGTTTTGGAGACGAACGGTTGGGCCTGCCAACATGTTCGATGCATCGAATCGCCAAGCTTGTCGCGTACGAGCTTCTCAGACAAGCACGCCGCTTCATGCGTTGACCACCTTGAATGACCCAACTTGGGTCGAAGCCGCCCGCACGCTTGCTCAGCGCGCCATGCTAGAGACATTGCAAGAGACCGAGCAATTGCAGTTTGTTGCCAAACGGGTCCTGTCTCGTAGCTTTAACGAAAAGGAATTGGAGCGGATGCTCTTGGCGATTCAACGCCAGCGAAAGTTGTATGCGCAAGACACAGACAGTGCGCAACGCTTGCTTATAAGTGGAGAAAGCAAACCGAATAGACAACTCGATGCAATAGCTAGTGCCGCTCTTACCAATGTGGTATTGCTCATCATGAACCTTGATGAAGCTTTAACTCGCGAATAGTTTTTGAAACACAGAGGCACAGAGGCACAGAGGGTTTGGAGAGGAGAAAGGGACGGGGTGGTTGGTGACGAAGTGCGATGGGGCCTGTTGGCTTGAAGTTAGTTTTCGATCGTACTTAGTTGCCGCTTGAAGTCCCATTCGAACGATTCGTTGTTTTGAATCGCCGTGCTGAGTTTTTGGCATAATAGTTTGTTCTCTTCGGTCGCTAATCGCAGAGCTTCTTCTATTTGTTCTTTCGCTTTCGCAGGATCATTTGCTCCGTGGAGTGCTAGTGCCAAGACGAAGTGTGAATACCAATCATGGGTTGGTTCTAAGTCGAAGGCAGTTTGTGCTTCTTTGAGGCATTTGCGGCTTTCATTTGCTGTCTTCGCGATGCGCGCATAGTGGAGAATCGCTAACTCGCGACGCGCTTGGATCTCGAATGGTTGATGGTCAAGAATAGACTTCCATTGGGATTCAGCGATACTCCATTGCTTTTCTCTGGAGGCAATACGTCCCTTAAGCCAACCATTGATCGGTGATTTGTTGTCAGTCTTCGTTCCTCGAAGATACGCACCCTTGGCGTCCTTGTCCTTGTTGATGGAATGCAGCAGCAAGGCTTTAGTGAACCAAGCGGTCGACTCAAGCGATGATTCAGCGTTCGTGACATCATCGAGAATTTTCAAACCACGATCGACCTCTCCTATGCGTTCCATAAGTAACGCTTTGGCGATCATCGCAGCAAAGTCCTCTGGGTCCGATTTCTTCAGGATCGTCAGACGTGCATTGATCGCGGATCGAGTGAATGATTGTTCTGGATCACAGTGGGGCCAGTAGAGTTCCATGAACTTGTGCCACTGCAGTTGCCACTGAACCCATTCTTGTTCTAAAGCGAACCCAGATTGAATGCACTCCGCTCGTCTTCGAACAATCGCTTGGCTTGCGCTATCGAGTTGCCGAAGCTCTTCACCTTTGATTGCGGTATTTAGATCCGCTGTTGCTTTCTCACGGATCATCCGATTCTGTAGTCGCCCGAGTTGGATGGCAGTAACCCCTTTATTGGCTCGTGGATTCGGCAGCACTCGGTCTTGAGTTCTCAATTGCTGTAACATTGTGCTCATTTGGCTAGACTGCAAAGAAGCTTGCATCGCAAGAAGCTGATTTCGAATCGATTCGTTACTGATCTTCTGAAAGTCTTCTTCGGTCTGTTTGAGTGTCTCGACTAAGCGGCCGTACTCTTCATGAATACGTTTCCGTTTGGCAAGATATTCCGCATACTCGACTTGAATCTTCTCAAGAGCAAGCAGTGGCAAGTCAATCTCGCCCGATGATTCCGTCGGGGTGTCTTGGGCGACACAGATGGAGGGACCGTCAATAAGGCTTGTCAGTACCATGACGGCCAACAAAGCATACGGAACACCACGCAATAGAAATCGTCGAGGTAGGATCCGTGATTGGTTGGAGGAGTAGGGAATCGTGGGCACGGGGCGTCTCCGATCTGATGTGTCTAAGTTCGATAAGCTTATTGTATTACCGGAAGGGAACTTGTTTTTCTAGGGTTCTTTTTTGAAACACAGAGTCACGGAGTCACAGAGGGGAAGATCGTGGGCAATTGGTTAGTGATTTAGGAGTTTGGGGAATTGCGGAGTTAAGGGAACTCGAGAAAACCAATGTTTTTGGGCTAAGATGGCGAAAAAGAGAGATTTTTAGCCAGGGCGCGCCTTGTCTAGGGGACACTTTCGGCCAAGCTTCCATAGGCGCATTTGTAGCGAGTCCAAGAGGTCGAACGATGAATTCCAAATACCTGATACTTTGCTTTCTATTTATTGCCCCAGTCGCAGGTGAGGAACCACCGAAGGAACAATTGCGTAATGTATTGATTCCCGAGGCGAAGGGGCAAGCGATAGATCGTAAATCCATGTTGGCCTCCCAGCTGCAAATTGCTCAATTACCTGAGAAGATTGAGCGTCCCGAGGTAAATGGACGTGAAGGGACACTTGAGGAAGAGGCGCTTGATGAACGGATGGCTATCCGGTGGCAATCTGGTGATTTGAAGATCGGAAAAGAGTGGAAAAGCGTAACGGAGATTGATGAAGCGACAGCGGACGAATCGCTGCGCGAGTATTTGAAACTTCGAGGGGACGAGAATCTCGATATCGACCGGCACCGTACGATGGCCCGTTGGTGCGAATCCAAGGGGCTTTCTCAGCGGGCACGGTCGCACTGGTTTGGGGTTCTAGATACTGACCCGTCGGACTCTGAAGCCCGAAAAGGACTTGGATTCGTTTTTGTGTTCAATCGTTGGGTAAGTTCGCAGGAGATTGCAAACGCGACAGCGACCTCGAAGAGTATTCATGAAGCATTGAAGCGTTGGATGCCGCGAGTCAAGGATTGGAGCGCTGCGATCGAAGGGAGCGACAATAAGAAGAGACTCAAAGCTATCGAGCAACTGCGCGAATTGACGGCGCCTGAAGCGATCGTAGCGTTGGATGTCGCCGTTGGTCAAGTCAGCCCGATTACAGCGAAGCATTTCATCAATGCGATTGGAAGGTTTCAGACACGCGAAGCGAGTTTGTCCCTTGCGGGAATAGCGGTTGCAAACACTTCTACCGACGTCGGGACTGCTGCAGTTGAGTCGCTCAAGAAATATCCTTTGGAATGTTATGTCCCGGACTTACTAGACTTGATGTGCACCGAATTCGAGTTGAAAAACCAGCTCGTAACGCGATCCAACGGAGAGTTGGTTTTGCAACTCGTTCAGATGCGCGAGTTGCGAGATAAGTACCAATCGGCCCAAGTCGACAAGCTAATGATGGTTGGTAACACGGGTAAGCAGGCCGTCTCCAATGGTCTAGCGGTTGAACGAATCGGTCGAAGGCTAGTGCAGATTCAAACAGTCAAGTCGACGAAGAACGGAGTAAAAAATGAGGTGGCCGCATCGATCGCAGCAGAGGAAGCAAAGCGGAATGCTGAGGATGCGCAAGCGGACGTCGTCAAGGCGAACGAGTCGGTTCGTATGCTTCAGAGCAGTATTGCAACGGTTTTAAGAGGAACCACAGGGGCCAAGCGGGACGATAGTCCGAAAGCTTGGTGGGATTGGTGGGATCGTTACGAGGAGAGCTACAATGCCGGGGAGAAGTATGTTGAATCAAGTTATAGCGAAGATCGCTCATCGTTGGTGTACGATACCCGGCGAGCGGAAGCGACCAGCTACTCTCCTCCTGTGGTTCCCCGGCGACACGAGTGTTTGGTGTTCGGAACGTTGATTCAGACCGAAAGAGGTTTGAAGCCGATTGAATCCATCCGGGTTGGTGATATGGTAGTTACCCAAAACATTCAATCGGGTGAACTGCGAATGAAGCCTGTGCTTCGAACCACTTTAAGGCCAGTGGCAGTAACACAAGATATTCAGCTTGCGTCTGGAGAGAAGATTCGTGCAACTCTGGGGCATCCTTGGTGGGTGATAGGTCAGGGTTGGGTCAAAACGAAAGACCTTAAAAAAGGCATGGCATTGAGAACCCCTGCCAATTTTGAGTCTATTGATGAGATAACGGACCGAGAAGCGATTGAGACTTTTAATCTTGTAATCGATGACGATCATACCTACTTCGTTGGGCAATCGCGGGTTTTAGCATGGGATGCGTCCGAGCTGATACCTACGTTTCAACGGGTACCTGGTCTACCGGCTCCGGTGTTGAGAGAAGAATAAGAGTCAATTCAGCAAACTGAAGAAAACGCAAGTTCACGCCAAAGACTCTTGATGATTGTTTGAAGAGCTTTGATTGGGTTATTCGCGAAACCAGTTACTTGCATCCGTTCGGAATGCATAGTCGCAGTTTCGTTACTCGTTCGTTTTTCACCCCGATCTGATTCACTTACCTGTTCTTCATTGGTTGAGCTTTTGATGTCTGCGTCTTTACGTGCGCATCGAGTGGTGCTTTTTTACATCGGCAAAAGGATGATTCATCAATGGCAATCGTTAAATGCTCAAGTTGTGGTGTATCATTGAAGGTGCCGGATACGGCGGTTGGGAAGAAGGTAAAATGCCGATGTGGCGAAGTCGTCTCCGTACCTGCTGCAACGAGTGCTGAGCAAGGACCACCCGCGGTATCTTCGAAATCCACCTCTGCGAAACCGTCATCGACGCCGAATTTTTTCGATCAGCTCACCAGTAAGGACTTGGAGAGACGCGATGCACCGAAGGAGGTTAAAGGAGGGGATACGCATCAGAAGAAGAGCAGCGATGCGTTGGCCCCATATATGAAGTCCGAGGGCAAGCCTGGTCGACGAGTGGTTTCTGATTCCGAGCGTTGGGATAACATCGACGCGATCTATACCATATTTTTCGCCCTCGCCCTCCTTGGAGTTGGTGGATTCTTGTTCTCATTGTTCCAAACGGTATTGAGAGGCGATGGCTGTAGTTTGCTTGGAGTGGTCTTTTTCCTCTTCTTTTCCCTTGTGCCGATTTCCCTGAACGCAGCGACAGGGTTCGGCTTACTTCATCGGAAAACTTGGGGATGGTGGTTAGCGATCATCCTCTTAGGTATGGCCGCCGGTTCTGTATTTCCACTCGTTCGTGGACTTGTGTCCGTCTTATATGTAGCCATACGTTTTGGTCTGGATTGGTCAGTTGCTACCTCAGTTCTTGCCTATGGTGGTTTCGGGGTCGTTATCTCTTTGATGGCGATTTGGATGATGCGTCAATTAATTCATCCGGGAGTGATGAAGCGATTCAATATCGGGATTCCACCTGTGATCGCATGGGTGATTGGAATCGTTGGTGGATATAGCTTCGGACTATTATATTCGTTCATCCTATTCCGAGTCATATTCAACGCTGTTTGGTGATACCGAATCGACATCGCGTGAGTGTTTCAGCGATGGTTCGCGGCACGAGCGCGGAATAACACCGTTGGAACCACAGAGACACAGAGGCACAGAGCTTGGACCGGAAAGAAACTCGGGGTGGAATTCTAAAAGACACCGGAAGGCT
>CAIJIZ010000604.1 GCA_903820735.1 uncultured Pirellula sp. | reverse complement strand
GTCGAGTTCGACATAGACCGCGAGCAAGCGAGCGGCAGGGTCGAAAGCGGTGTTGACTCCGCGCACTTCGATGACGCCCCGATCGCGGGCTGCTACCAGGATCGCCTTCGCTTCGGGCATTAATTGCTCCACTGCAACATGATTAACGGCAGGACCATCCACCATGGCTTGACTGCAGAGTTGAGCAAGAGCGACCAAAACCGGCGCTCCGGCGCCGAGAGCTTCCCAACTTCCGGCTAGGTAGTGATCAACCGGATTGAGCTTACCTACCGGTTTGCTAGGCATCATGTGTGGCTCGTCCATCTACCATCCTTTGTTTTGGCTTTGCAGGAGGTTGTTCGTCCAAAGTGAATTCAGATTGCTTGCGAGAGCATTGTATAAATTCGGATTGTAGAACAGGAGGGAATTCCCGATAATCAGTGGGGATACACATTTGTTGATCCCGATGCAGCGATCCTCAGTTTGGTCGATTCGTCTGACCGCACGAGCTGCCGCAGTTTTTCCTTTTATTTGCATTTGGAGTGCCCTCATGGCCTTGGTCCCCCTCCGTAAAGTCCTAGATCACGCTGCAGAAAACAACTATGGAGTTGCCGCATTTAACGTCAACAACATGGAACAGATCCAATCGATTATGGAAGCGGCCAAGGAGACCAATTCTCCGGTGATCATTCAAGCATCGCGCGGTGCGCGGTCCTATTCGCAAGATGCATATTTGCGACACCTCATGCTCGCGGCTGTGGAGCTTTATCCAAGCATCCCGATTGTGATGCACCAAGATCACGGCAACTCGCCCGAGACCTGTTTGTCGGCGATCGAAAACGGATTCACATCCGTGATGATGGATGGTTCGCTGAAAGAAGATGGCAAGACCCCAGCGCCTTACGAATACAACGTCGAGGTTACCCGTCGTGTCGTCCAGCTCGCACACGCCCGTGGTGTGAGCGTTGAAGGGGAGCTCGGCTGCCTCGGATCCTTGGAGTCAGGTCATGGAGAGGCCGAAGACGGACACGGTGCCGAAGGTGTTTTGAGCCATGATCAACTTTTGACAGACCCAGAAGAAGCCAAGCGATTCGTGGAAGAGACCGGCGTCGACGCTTTGGCAGTTGCTATTGGAACAAGCCACGGTGCTTACAAGTTCACCCGCAAGCCGGACGGTGAAGTCCTTGCGATGAGCCGTATTGAAGAGATCCATCGGCAAGTCCCTAACACCCACTTGGTAATGCATGGAAGCAGCTCCGTCCCGCAAGAGCTTCAAGACATCATCAATCAGTTCGGTGGAAAGATGAAGCAAACGTGGGGGGTTCCTGTTGAAGAAATTCAGCGAGGTATCAAGAGCGGTGTTCGCAAGATCAATGTAGACACCGACTGCCGCATGGCAATCACTGGAGCTATTCGCAAGGTGCTGATGGAAAACCCAGAGAAGTTCGATCCGCGAGATTACCTCAAGCCTGCACGCACAGCCATGAAGGACGTTTGCGTGGCTCGCATGGTTGCTTTTGGTCAAGCCGGCCAAGCCGACAAGATCAAGTAGTCCACGCCTAGCTAAGTACACGCCTAGCTAAGTACACGGCCAGCTAAAACGAGTAGTCAACACGTGCAGTTAACACGTGCTGACGACTCGATTTGGAAGCAGCTTCCCAACGCAACTTCAAGGAAAGCGATATTCCGTCCGAATCTCGCTTTCCTTTCGTCTATGGATCCCTTATAGTTCCGGCGTGTGGATTGGAAAAATCCGCACGCTTGCCTCCGACCGTTTTTCCGGCTGAGGGACCATAATTATGCGTTGGCCCAGATCGTTTCGGCGAGTGCAGTAGCACGCTTGATCTGCGTCAGTCTCGCAGCGGCTCCGTGTCGTGCCGCAAACGGTCGGAGGATTTTTTCTTTTTCGCAAATGTTTTGCGTCAGCTTCACGCTTCCGATTCTCGGCGAAGCGATTGCCCGTGAGCACTCATTCAAGCTGATTTGCCGGCCCGTTTCCCGTTAAGGATGGAATACCAACCCTAGCGGCTTGCTTGTGAAAAAGTTGACCCCGCAGCGGGTATGAGTTATATTCCACATAGTGATTGTCTCGGGATTTCTAGGATTTTTCCATGAACGGCCCGCTACAGACACCTCAGCAAGTTTCGGTCCCGCGTGGACTGGACTCCCCCCCTACCCGACCCTCTTGGGTACTTGAACATCATCTTATGCCGAATTCATTCTTGAGCTGTTTCAACCGTTCCGCACTTCTCCGTGGGCTCACCAAGGTAGTTGTTGCATCCCTGACCCTCACCGCGACTTTGACCAACACCATGTCCTTCCCATCGAATGCTTCGGCTGCCGACCCGGGGAGCCCAACTTGGTCCAAGGACATTTTGCCGATTCTTCGCGCAAACTGTTACGCTTGCCATCAAGCATCGAAGACACAGGGGGGCTATTTGATGACCGATTTTGCCGGCCTTCTTAAAGGTGGTGAATCGGGAGATGCCGCAATTGTCCCGGGAAATCTCGAAGCCAGTGCGATTCTTCGGGAGATCACGCCGGTGGACGGAAAGTCTGAGATGCCAAAGAATCTTCCGTCGCTCAAGCCGACGGAGATCGAGTTGATTCGTAAATGGATTGCCGCCGGTGCCGAACGCGACGTTGTGGAAACAGGTCCGCGATACACGCAGGAAAAGCCTCCTGTCTACACTCGCGGTCCATCGATCACCACGATGCAATTCTCGCCCGATGGAACACAGCTTGCGGTCAACGGCTTTTACGAAGTCCTAGTATTCGGTACACAGGATTGGCAATTGAAGAACCGATTGATCGGACCGAGCCCACGAATTGAGTCGGTTCGTTTCTCACCGGATAGCCAGTGGCTAGCTGTTGCCGGAGGAGAACCGGGAGTCATCGGCGAATTGCAGCTTTGGAATAACGCAAACAAGCAGTTGCACCGAAGCACCTTGCTCGGTGGCGACACGTTGTTCGGACTATCATGGACCAATGATTCAGCAATGCTCGCACTTGGAATGGCCGACAATTCCATTCGCGCATTCGATCTCGATGGAAATCAGAAACTCTATCAGCGAACCCACGAGGATTGGCCCCGATCGACCGTTTTCACGGTCGATGGCAAGCACTTGATTTCTGGTTCTCGAGATATGACGGTCAAACTCACTGAGGTGGAGACAGAGAGGTTTATCGATAACGTCACATCGATCACTCCAGGAGCATTGAGGGGAGGCATTCAAGCCCTTGCGAGGCATCCGGAACGCGACGAGATCCTTGTAGGTGGCGCGGACGGAACACCGAAAATATATCGCGTCTTTCGCCAAACAGCCCGAGTCATCGGAGACGATGCAAACTTGGTTCGCCAGCTCGATCCTATGCAAGGTAGAATCTTCGATGTATCGATCAGCCCTGATGCGAAGTACCTTGCTGCTGCTTCGACCATAGACAATCAGAGCATGATCAAAGTCTGGTCATACGATATCGACGCGAAAATGCCCCCTGAAATCAAAGCGATTCAGGCAAAGCGTGCAGCGCAGCGCAATCCAGAGGAACGGAAGAAACTCCAAGAGTATGTTACGGAGCAGCCGCAAGTCCTCGGTACATTCCAAGTGCCGAACGCAGCAGTTTATTCGGTTGCGATCGATGGTAACGGACGAGTAGCTACGGGTGCCTCCGACGGCCACATTCGCGTTTGGAATATCGCTGATGGTGCAATGGTTGCAGATTTCGATGCGACTCCTGCGGGATCGCAAACAGCAATTGATGAAAGCTCGATCGCTTCTCTTCGCACTGCAAGGCTCGAAGCCATTGCGCAAGCCCACCGCGCGGAGCGAGAGGTACCAGCAGCCCAAGTTGAAGGAGGAATATCGCACCAACCGATCCCATTGGAGAAAATCTCTGCGATTCGCGTCGAACCCTCGAATATCGATTTTGCGACTTGGAATGACTCCGCACAGATTGTCGTCATGGCTCAGTTGACTACCGGAGAACTTGTAGACGCGACTTCTCAAGCAACCTTCCAATCGAGTAGCGATACGTTGTGGGTATCCCAGCGAGGTTGGGTGCAGCCAATCCAAGCGGCGGACGCGACGATCTCCGTGGCAATTGGATCGCACCAGCAAAACATAGCGGTACACTCCGCCATTACACCTACGTTTGCGGTAGACTTCGTTCGAGACGTCAACCCTGCTCTCTCTCGCTTAGGGTGTAACTCGGGAACATGTCACGGAGCGCAAGCAGGGAAAAATGGATTCAAGCTTTCGCTACGAGGGTACGACCCGGCCTATGACGTTCGTAGCCTTGCGGATGATTTGGCAGGAAGAAGAATCAATCCAACATCCCCGATCGATTCGATGATGCTCACGAAACCCCTTGGGGTAGTCCCTCACGTTGGGGGCAAACTGTTTGAGCCGGGGGATAACCATGCGTTGGTACTTCGTCAGTGGATCGCTGGCGGAGCAAACTTGAATTTGGCTTCCCCTAAAGTGACCGGCATTCAAGTAACGCCGACGAATCCTGTCATTGCAATGCCTGGTGGGATTCAGCAATTGCGAGTCGTGGCGACTTATGCTGACGGCAAGACGCGGGATGTAACGCGCGAAGCGTTCCTTGAATCGGGGAATACCGAAGTCGGTGCCGTTCTTGACGGATCGCGAGTCCAAGCCTTGCGGCGCGGAGAGGTACCTGTACTGGCCCGTTATGAAGGAGCTTATGCAGCAACAACACTGACGGTCATGGGGGATCGAGAAGGCTACCAACCTGTTCAAATCGCTTCGGAGCAGACGGTTGATCGTTTGGTAGCGGCGAAATGGGAGCGGCTGAAGATACAGCCTTCCGGCTTGTGCGACGATTCGGAATTCCTTCGCCGCGTAACGCTCGACCTGACTGGACTGCCTCCCTCACCCGAATCCGTGCGAGCCTTTTTGAGCGATACAACGGAGAGCAAACTCAAGCGAGATCGGGTAATTGACGAGTTGATCGCGAGCGATGCTTTCGTCGATCACTGGACCAACAAATGGTCTGATCTGTTGCAAGTGAACTCGAAGTTCTTGGGTAAAGAGGGGGCTTCGAAGTTCAAAGATTGGATTCGCAATAGTTTCGCAACGAACAAGCCTTACGACAAGTTTGCTTACGAAATTCTTACTGCTAGCGGCTCGAACCGAGAAAACCCAGCCGCTTCTTATTACAAGATTCTGCGAACTCCAGAGGAAGCCGTGGAGAACTCCACCCACTTATTCCTCGCGGTGCGATTCAATTGCAACAAATGCCATGACCATCCATTCGAGCGATGGACCCAAGACCAGTATTACGAGACAGCAGCTTACTTCGCCCAGGTTGGGTTGAAGAAAGACGAAGCCTCCGGCAACAACACGATCGGTGGTACGGCGGTCGAAGGGGCGAAGCCACTTTGGGAAGAGGTTTTCGACAAGAATGATGGTGAAGTCAAGCATCAGAAGACCCAACAAGCCATTGCACCGAAGTTCCCGTTTGTCGCGGAGCATGCACTTGCGGATAATCCTCCGCGTCGTACTCAATTCGCAGCGTGGGTGACATCTCGTCAGAACCCTTATTTTGCGAAGAGTTTTGTCAATCGGATGTGGGGTTATTTGCTAGGCAAGGGTTTGATCGAGCCGATCGATGATATCCGTGCTGGAAACCCACCGAGCATTCCTGAATTGCTTGAGTTCCTAGAGAAGGATTTCATCGCGCATGATTTCGATATCCGCCATGTTGTCCGCACAATTTGCAAATCGGATGTTTATCAGTTGTCGATCGATACGAATCGATACAACGCCGACGATGATCGCAATTACTCGCACGCCATGCCTCGACGGCTTCCTGCAGAAGTCCTCTTTGATGCGATTCACCAAGTCACTGGTGCGGCGTCGAAGATCCCTGGGCTTCCTCCTGGAACGCGTGCTGCGGCCCTTGCCGATGCCGATGCTGGTCTTCCCGACGGCTTCCTAAACAACCTCGGTCGTCCGCCTCGCGAGAGCGCTTGTGAATGCGAACGTTCCAATGAACTGCGGCTTGGATCAGTTATGGCATTGGTCAGTGGCCCGACTCTTGGTACGGCCATCGCCGACCCAGAGAATGCGATTCGCAAATTGGTTGAATCCACAGCGGATGATGCCGCGTTGATCGACGAAGTCTTCGTGCGGGTACTCAATCGGCATGCGAGTGCTGAGGAAATCCAAACAGCACTTTCGACCATGACCTTGATTCAGAAAGACCATGAGCGACTTTCGTCTCAGTTAGCGGAACGCGAAACTTGGTGGGTCGAGGAGAAGCCCAAGCGTCAAGCGGCGCTTGATACGGAGCGAGAATCGACCAAAGCCGCTTTAGAAGCTCGCAAGGAAACAATACGGCCAGAGCGGGAAGCATCCGAGAAAGCTCGACTTGAACGACTGGCCGCAGCCCAAGCGGCGGTGCAAGGGTTTGAAGCAAACCTCGATATGAAGCTTCAGGAATTCATCAACGCACGTCGCAATGGTGCATCGTGGCAAACATTGACAGCCGTAAAGGCACAAGCCACCACGGGTGCTACACTTGCACCTCAGTCGGATCGATCGATTCGTGCAAGTGGCGGAGCCAACAAAGGTCTCTACACCGTGGACACCGTGCCGGTTGGAGGCCCTATCAGTGCGGTTCGGCTTGAGGCTCTCACGGCAAGTGATTTACCCGGCCAAGGGCCAGGTCTACCACCAAACGGAAACTTCGTAGTAACCGAGATCGAATTGTTTGCTGGGGTGCCGGACAAGCCGAACGAAATGCGTAAGCTCAAGCTTGTTAAGGGGCTTACCGACTTCGATCAACAAGGCTTCTCGGCCGCAGCGGTTATCGATGGCAATGCAGCTGATCCAAATGGTGGTTGGGCGATTGCTGGTGCTACAGGTGTCGAGCATTGGGCAGTTTTTGCACTGGAAGCACCAGTGACGTTGCTCAAGGGTGAGGTTCTCCAATGGAGGATACACCAAGTTCACAATGCCGAGAATCATCGCCTTGGCCGCTTCCGTCTCAGCGCTGGACAGCATGAAGGAGAAATCGCTTTGGGCTTACCGGAATCTTTCCAAGCCATTGCAGCGATTCCTCGCGAAGCATGGAATCCGGAGATCACCAAAGAAGGTATGAACTACATCAAACTTTCTTCCGGTGAATTGCAAGGGTTGCAAGCGAATGTTCAGAAGGAAAGCCAAGGGCTCCCAGAGGACGAACAAGTCATCGTCTTGGCGAAGCGAATCGAACGATTGAGTTCCCCACTTCCGGAAGATTCACGTTTGATTCGACTGCGAGCCGACTTGAAGGAAAGCGAATCGCAGTTGGTAAACGGTCGGTTGACTGCGGCTCAAGATTTGGTGTGGGCGTTGATCAACTCGCCTGCGTTCCTCTTCAACCACTAATCCAATCACTAATTCAATCACATAACGTGATCGAAGACCTGACTTTTTGATTTGACCCTAAACGTAAATTCATCAACTTTACTAACCTTTGAGATGGTCAGAAACCTTCCCTAGTTTCGACCGAACAATTCCTAAAAAGGACATCCGTCATGTTGCGATTGCTTGGTTCAGCCGGTAAGGATTTGTGCGATTCGAGCTTGGGTATCTCCCGGCGAGATGTTCTTCGTGTAGGCTCCTCAGGACTTTTCGGACTATCGTTGGCGAATCTCTTGAGATTGCAATCGGCGCAGGGTGCACAGAGCGATGGAGCGCCAGGGTGGAATAGAGCCAAGCGGATGATTTTGGTTTACCTGCAAGGAGGTCCGTCTCATTTGGATCTGTGGGATCCGAAAGACAACGTGCCAGACAAGGTCAAAAGCGTATTCAAGCCGATATCTACCAAGCTGCCTGGGATTTCGTTTACCGAGAATTTGCCCAAGTTAAGTCTGGTCAACGACAAGTTCACGATGATTCGGTCGATGAGTTACACCCCAAACGGGTTGTTCAATCATACAGCGGCGATTTATCAGATGATGACCGGATATACCACCGACAAGGTCAGTGCTTCCGGTCAGCTCGAACCGCCGAGCCCAAAGGACTTTCCAAACTTCGGCTCCAACATTATCCGTTTGCGCCCAGCGGACGAACCGATGTTGCCATTCGTCATGTTGCCCCGCCCACTTCAAGAATCGAATGTGGTTGGCAAGGGTGGGACAGCAGGTTTTTTGGGTAAAGAATACGATCCGTACACGTTGTACCCAGAAGGGGACGACTTGGACATGAACAAGATGGATCGCATCA
The DNA here is from genome assembly GCA_903820735.1 of uncultured Pirellula sp. Taxonomy (GTDB): domain Bacteria; phylum Planctomycetota; class Planctomycetia; order Pirellulales; family Pirellulaceae; genus JBKCUI01. The sequence goes on along the minus strand of CAIJIZ010000604.1, from coordinate 8,196 downwards.
ACGTCAGCGACTTGCAACTGCGACCAGAAGTCTTTTCTGTTCGATTGCAGCGACGTGCGACCTTGCGAGATTTGATCAATAAGCAGATGCCTTCGATCAATGCTGCGGTTGAGAACCAGCAACTCGATGAGTATTTTAGCCAAGCCTTATCGTTGGTCGTCTCGGGCAAAGCGAGAGAAGCTTTCGACTTGAGCCAAGAATCAGAAGCTCTGCGAGATGCCTACGGTCGAAATACCTTCGGCCAGAGTTGCTTGCTCGCCCGTCGACTGGTGGAGGCTGGAACGCGAGTTGTTGAAGTTGTTTGGCCCAAGGTTGCTAACAGCGACAACCATTCATGGGATCACCACGTCGACCTATCGAAACGAATGAAGAACCAATCGGCACCGATGCTCGACGCAGGTCTCTCAACGTTGGTAGAAGACTTGGATCAACGCGGATTGCTCGAAGATACCTTGTTGGTAGCGGTTGGAGAATTCGGTCGTTCTCCTGAGCGAGGGGTAAGCACATCTGGAAACGGTAACAGCGATGACGGTCGAGATCACTGGCCGTACTGCTACACCTCCGTCGTAGCTGGAGCGGGTATCAAGCGTGGGTATGTTCACGGGAAGAGCGACAAGACCGCCAGCGCCCCGATCGAGTCCCCTGTGCACCCAGCTCAGTTGCTAGCGACCATCTATCATGCTTTCGGGATCGAGCCCGAGACCATTGTTTACAATCACCTAAATCAACCACGCGAGTTGGTCAAAGGTCAAGCCGTCACAGAATTGTTCGCTTAATGATCACTTCCCTCGTGAGCGCGAGAAGTCGATGCTCATGAATCGATGCTCATGAATCAATGATCATGGATAAATGATCATGGATAAATGATGGGCGTAAGGTCAAGAAGCTGATTCCACCTGTTTTTCAGCAGGTGGCTCCTCAAACTTGGAATGAATGTATGCGAAAGTTAAAGTTCACGTTTAGTGTCGCGGCGCTGTGCGCGGTCGCAAGTATGATTCCCGCTGGTTCGTCTTCAGCTTGGGGACAAGAGCCGGATAAAAAAGCCGTTGCGAAGAAAGGGTTGGGAGCAACCCCAGCGAGTGCTTTCCGCGTGCCAGAGGGTTTCGATGTCGAACTCGTCTACGAAGTGCCCAGTAAGGATGAAGGCTCTTGGGTAGCGATGTGCGTGGACTTGAAAGGTCGTTTGATCGTTTCGGATCAATACGGGAAACTTTATCGGGTCACTCCCGGTGAAGTTGGCAAATCAGGGGAAACCAAGGTCGAGCCAATCGAAGTGAACCTGGGAATGGCCCAAGGTTTGTTGCATACGAAAGATGGTTTGTACGTCGACGTCAATGGGGATGGAATCCTCAACAAAGACGAACCCAATGCGCCGCGGGGGCCAGGTCTCTACAGACTTCAAGATCTTGATGGAGACGATCGCTTTGAGAAAATCGATCGCATCATTCCGTTAACGGGTGGTGGCGAGCATGGTCCGCACGCAATTATTCCGGGTCCGGATGGTCGATTGTACATGTGTGCAGGGAATCAAACCGATCTGCCGGAAAAAATCGACCGTTCGCGAGTTCCTCGCCACTGGAGTGAAGATCACATGCTCGGGCGCATGCCTGATGCTCGTGGATTTATGGCGAATAAACTTGCGCCAGGCGGCTACATCCTGAGCTTCAATCCTGACGGTAGCGATGTGGAGCTCGTCGCAACGGGATTCAGAAACGAATACGACATTGCGTTCAATCCCCATGGTGATCTGTTCACCTATGATGCTGATATGGAATGGGACATCGGTACGCCTTGGTACCGTCCGACTCGCGTAAATCACGTTGTCAGCGGTGCGGAGTTCGGATGGAGGAACGGAACCGGTAAATGGCCAGAGTATTTCGCCGATAGCTTCGGTGCGGTAGCCAACATCGGTTATGGTTCACCGACCGGAATCGTTTTTGGAACGGGAGCTAAGTTTCCATCGAAGTTCCAAAATGCGTTGTTTATCGCCGACTGGAGCTATGGGGTCGTTTACGCAGTCCACTTGGATCCGAATGGAGCTACGTACAGCAGCACCTTCGAGCCATTCGTCAGCGCTTCGCCCATGCCTGTGACCGACATGGTGATTCATCCTAAAGATGGTTGCATGTACATGACCATCGGTGGACGTAAGACACAATCTGCTTTGTACCGAATTCGATATACCGGACAAGAAAACACCAGTCCAGCGAAATATCCGGATAACGAAGTTGCGGCTGCGGCCCGAACAGCCCGACGACAACTCGAGGCTATGCACGTTCCCGGAGCGAAGCTTAATATTCCTTTGGCGATGCGACATCTAGGTAGCCAAGATCGGGCGCTGCGGACAGCTGCACGATTGGCTTTGGAGCATTTCGACAGCAAGGAATGGCGCGATCCTGTAGCCCAAAGTTTGCCAGCTCAAGCTGCCATCTCTATGGCCGTCGCTTTGGCGAGGAAAGGAACTCCAGCGGACCAAGCAGATATCCAAAAGAGCTTGTTGCGATTGCAATGGGATAAACTTAACACCACGGAAAAGCTTGAACTACTTCGAGCCTACCAACTCAGTTTCTTGAGGTTGGGTGATGGCACCCCTGAGTTGCGAGGGCAGATTGTCAGCCAACTCGATAGTCATTTCCCCACACCAGACGGAGACGCTTTAGTGGATCGCGAGTTGGCTAGGGTGCTAATTTATCTAGGTGCTCCGAAAGTGATCGAACGATGCATCTCGCAGATGAACGGTTCGAATTCCGCCGAACAACAAATTCACTATGCATTCTGCTTGAGAGAAGTCGATCACGGCTGGACGCCTGAGACCCGCAAAGCATATTTCCAATGGTTCTATGATATTGGAACCGCACGCGGAGGAGCATCCTTTGGAGGGTTCTTGGAGAATATTCGAAAAGTTGCCATCGGCAATCTCGATGACGAAGAGAAGAAGCAACTCGGTGAGCTCACAGGCCCATTGCCTGCGCCCAAAGACCCATTGGCCGATTTAGCACCTCGCGCTCTGGTGAAGGCTTGGAGTGTCGACGAACTCGCTGAGAAATTTGCCAACAAGAAGGCAGGTTTTAATTTTGAGCGAGGCAAACAAATGTTTGCCGTTGCCCAATGCTACAAGTGCCACCGATTTAGTGGGCAGGGGGGCATTCAAGGTCCAGACCTGACAGCTTCTTCGCAAAGATTCTCCGCGAAAGACATGCTCACAGCGATCATTGATCCAAACAAAGAGATCAGTGACCAGTACGAAGCCACAATTTTTCAGACCGAAGAAGAAACAGTGGTTGGTCGGGTTGCGAATCTCAATGGGGACAACATCATGATTGCCACCAACATGCTCGATCCGGGCAATTTCACCAATTTGAAGCGTAGCGACATCACCGACATGAAGGCTAGCAAAGTCTCGATGATGCCAAGTGGCTTGCTGGATACTTTGTCGGAGGACGAAGTATTTGATTTGTTGGTGTATTTGCAATCGGGTGGAAATCCGAAGAGTGAGCGTTATGCAGCTAGTCGGTAGTTGGTGAAATCCAACTTTCGCTAGCTATCTTTGACATTGCGTGGAAACACTCGTTTTTGATAAAGCTTTATTGGACCTTGGCGACATCCGCCCTGGTCCATTCAAACGCTTGAGAGTCGAACGAGTCATCGATGGTTTCCCGATGGACAATCCGCAAAAAGCTTCAAGTAGCGATGGGAGTCCTTGGGCTCGTCATCGCCGTCTTGGGCTATAGTGGGTTCCGGGGTGTCTATGCTTACAAGGAACTGGTAGCGACCCTTAGCAGTCGCGCTTCGGAGATTCCGTTAACATCTGAGTTGACGCGAGCGATTGATGATTTGCGCATTGAAGAAGGCGTGGGGGCATCTCCATCGGTTCTTACGTTCTCGCTAGCCCCTGAGGACGAGGTGTTGCCCGTAACTCGCAAGCCATTTTTGGAGCGAGTTCAGTTTGCTCGAGAGGTCTTAGCCCGATACAAATCGCGGCTTGAGAGTACGCATTCGGAAGCGTTATTTCTTGCAGATCGCAGTGAAGAGCTGCAATACGCCGAGAAGATCGGTCATTTGATCAATGAGATCGCTTGGAGGAACGTGCAGAAGGAGTCGATGACGAATCGAATTTCCAGGCTGCAGCAGGAGCAAGACCTCGAGCAACTTACAGAGCTTGCGCATCAACTCCCTTCGTTGCTGACGAGTCGCATGGTGAGTTTTCGGGATGAGGTTCGAGTTCGTTATCGGGCTTGGATCATCATGACATGGAGCAGTGCGTTGTTAGCGGTGGGGCTGCTTGTTGGTTTGATTGTTTATGCGCGATCAGCCGTCATCCGTCCTTTCAAGAATTTGCTTTACGGCGCGAGGCAAGTCGCTTCTGGGGATTTCGGTTACCGCATCCACACATCTAGTTTGGACGAGATTGCGGAATTGGCGAGAGCCATCAACTTGGGGGCTCAGAGTTTTCTTGCGATCCAGAAGGATCTCAACGAGCAGGTTCGTGAACGGTCCGAGGAAGTCATCCGCAATGAGCAATTGGCCAGTGTGGGATTTCTCGCGGCTGGCGTAGCGCACGAGATCAACAATCCCCTCGCGGCAATTGCTTGGAGCGCAGAAGCATTGGAAGCGAGGTTGCATCGCATACTTCATCCTCAAGTAGTCTCCCAGATGCAGTACGAGGGGAACGGGGAGTCGTCGAGCACTGGTAATCCAGCAAGCCCGGGCATTCCAGCAAGCACTGGCAATGCAATGATTGGTACAGATCTCGATACTCTGCGGTCGTACTTGCGGCGAATTCAGGACGAAGCGTTTCGATGCAAGGGGATCACGGAGCGATTGCTAGATTTCTCTCGCCTGGGAAATGTGCAGCGCAAACAAGAGATCGACATGAATGAAATAGTCGAGGATGTTGTGGATATGGTGCGACATATGGGTCCATACCGCTCGCAAAAGATCGAAACGATTCCGGCGAGCGAACCCGCGATCGCTTGGGCGAGTCCACAGGAAATGAAACAAGTCGTATTGAATTTGCTGACCAACGCGTTGGAGTCCTTAGACGCAGACTCCAAGTTAGGCATTGTGCGTGTTGTAGTTCAGAACATACCTGAACGGGACGAAGTGCGAGTGGAGATTACCGACAATGGATGCGGGATGAGTGATGAGGTACTCAAGCATCTGTTTGAACCATTTTTCACACGGCGTCGTGATGGGCGTGGAACTGGATTAGGATTGCCGATTACGAATCGGATCATTACCGATCATGGTGGACGGATTACCCCACGCAGTGATGGCCCCTCAATGGGGTCGAGTTTTGAAATTGTTTTGCCCTCGAAACCGATGAACGATTCTTTGTATGACAACCAACAAAAACTTGCAGCCGCTTGAACCACTATCGATTCTCTTTGCGGACGACGAGAAGGAGTTGCAAGAGATCGCTCGGATGGAGTTGCCATTCTACGGACACCGCGTGACGGTCTGTCCTGACGGGTACACTGCGATTGCCGCATTGGAAAAAGAAGCTTTTGATTGCATGATCGTCGACTTGGACATGCCAGGAATGAACGGCATTCAAGTCATCGAGCGAGCAGCGACGATTTCGCCGACAACCGAAGCGATCGTGCTGACTGGTAAACGGTCGTTGGACACCGCGATCGCTGCATTGCGATTTGGCGTGATCGACTATTTGAGTAAACCGTGCCGGTTCTCGGAGCTGAACCAGTTGCTCACGCAAGTTGCCCAGCGACGCAGACTCAAACAGCGGACGGCGGAGCTTGAACGCGTTGAACGAAACGAGAAAAGTCGTGCGCCGCAAATCGTAGGGGAGTCGAAATCGATGCAAGGGATTGCAAGATTGGTCGACAAGGTCGCACCGACAAATAGTACCGTTTTGATTCGAGGCGAAACCGGTTGCGGCAAAGAGCTTGTAGCCAGATCGGTTCACGAAAAGAGCTTACGACGCGATAAGCCTTTTATAGCGATCAATTGCGGGGCGTTACCGGAGCATTTGATTGAGAGTGAGCTGTTTGGCCACAAGAAAGGTGCTTTTACCGGGGCTGACATGCAGCGATTGGGATTATTCGAAGCTGCCAATGGGGGGACAATTTTCCTCGATGAAATCGGCGAATTGCCGATGCAGATGCAAGCTAAATTGCTGCGGGTGCTCGAGAGCGGCGATCTGCGGCGCGTGGGTGACAATGAAATCATCCATGTAGACACTCGAGTGGTTTGCGCAACGCACAGAGACCTTGAAGGAATGGTCGAGTCGGGTACGTTCCGCGAGGATTTGCTATTCCGTATTAACACCTTTGAAATTCAGGTTCCACCGCTTCGGGAGCGGAACGAGGATGTTATGCCTCTTGCTCGCCATCTGTATTTGCGCCATCACCCTGAACATGCCTCGATCGAACAACTTTTCTCGGACGAAGTCGTAGCGTTGTTCCTGCATCATCCTTGGCCCGGTAACGTGCGGGAATTGGCTAATGTCATCGAGCATGCGACGATTTTGTGTGAGCATCCACCGATTCTCCCAGAGCATTTGCCCAAGCATGTTGTTGACCGGCGCATGCGTCGAGACATGAAACAACAGACTCCGAGCGCAACGCTTCCCATGCACTCGCAAGTCGATTCAGTACCACCTGCGCCATTGATGAGGGAAACGATTCCACACAGGGATGCTCCGTTGAGTTTGAAGGAGATGGAAGTTCTCGCGATCCAAGAAGCGGTTTTGCGGCATAAAGGAAGCAAATCGGCGGCAGCAGAGGAGCTGGGAATCAGTCTAAAGACCCTATACAACAAGTTGAATTCGGCGGAGGCAGCTAAAAAGGCTGCTTGATCGGCTCGCGACGCAGATCCCTTCCGGTGCGATTGCTGTTTTTCGTCCTGAGACTTTTTGGTGTATACTCAGGGTTCGCAGGTGGCTTTTGCAACGCCGAAGCCACTCCACTCGGCAATGATAATGCTTTGCTGCTGGATCGACCGAACCGACCTGCGATTCCTCCGCATATAACCATTAGGTATCGCCGATGGCCTCCCGACGAACGTCAGTGATTCAACTCGCCGATGCGCGAATTCGCTCACTAATTACAGCATGCTGTTTAGTATCCTTTTTCGCTGCCGGTTTATCTCCGATTGCAAACGGTCGCCCCTCGTTCGCTGAGGATGACACTCAGACCGTTCAAACCAAACCCATTCTTGAATTCGTTCCCGCTAGCGTCGAATTATCGCCGTTTCAGAACCAGCAGCAAATCACCGTTCGCACAACGTTAGCAACGCAAACACATCCTGAAGGGAATCCGTCAGCCCCGAACACCGTTGCTTCAGCCCAAACTACCGTGTCGATTCCGCTTGCGGCAAAAGACGGTTTAACCTTGGAGATCGAACCATCGGATATTGCGCACTTGGCGATTGGTCCGGAAGGTACTTGGACAGTTCAAGGGGATGCTGTTGGAACAGCGAAATTGATCGCGACATGGAAAACACCACGGGGGAACATAGAACGCGCTCAAACGCAAATCGTCGTCAAACCTCATGCAGAAGTTGTTCCTTGGGAGTTTGACAATCACGTTCAGCCGATTCTTGCCAAGAACGGATGCAACATGGGGGCGTGTCATGGTGCATTGGCTGGTAAAGGTGGTTTTCGATTATCGCTTCGAGGCTACGACTCGCTCAGTGATCATTTCAACATCGCAAAACAAGATGGCGCAAGACGGGTTGAACTAAGCCAGCCAGAAAACTCATTGTTGCTACTCAAACCATCGGGTCGCGTAGAACACAAGGGTGGATTGAGGATCGCCGAAAAGTCGACCGATTACAAAATCTTGGTCGATTGGATTGCTCAAGGTGCGCGAGGTCCGCAAGAGTCAGACGCTAAACTGCTCGCTGTGGACGTTTATCCGAAATCGGTCGAACTCGGAGTCGGTGACTCCGATCAAATGACCGTCATCGCAAAGTACTCCGACGGTAGGTCAGAAGATGTGACACGATGGGCCAAGTTCTCGTCGAGTGATGAAGCCATTGCTCTCGTTGAAGAGAGTGGCAAAGTGCGAGTCGTTGGGCCTGGCGAAGGAGCGATCATTGTTTGGTTTTCAAGTCGAATTGATTCAGCCCGCTTGCGTGTGGCCTTCGAGCAAGATCCGTCGAGACGAGCCTCGCTGAACACGATCCGAGAAGAACTAGGAATTCCGGCAGAAGGCCCCTTGAATCCGATCGACC